>CAZJUB010000026.1:0-34344 GCA_964549075.1 uncultured archaeon
TCCAATCAATAAGTATGTATGAACATAAGCAGGTTAAACTGAAAAAATCCTGACTAAAACCTTTACTAGGATAATAAAGATAGATTAAATTAGGATAAAAGAGACTTAGAGATTCATCGTTCGCTACTGGAATAGACGGATAGATTATGAAAAGTAAGAGATTAGAAATTATTAATCCTAAACCAAATATAATCATTAAGATTTTCCAATATTTCATAGCATGAAAACTAACTTGCTTTTGAACTGAAGCTAAACCTAGTTGTCTATCATCAGCTTGTAAATTTTCTTTAAAAATTAAAGGGCCTAAACCACTCTCTATTTGTGGATATAATAAAATACCAAAGGTTGTGCTAAGAACTGTAATTTGCAATATTTCAAACAACGCAATAGTGAATCGAACATAAAAACTAAGAGGATTTAAAGGTAAGAAATATACTATTATATAATTCACAGTTATAACTAAAAACAAGATACCAGAAACCAGATAAGTAGTTCTCAATGAATTATCCTTTTCTTCTATCTCTTTTTTCAAAAACCACCTTCGAAGAGACCAACCATAAATAAGATAAATTATGATAATTCCAAAATAAAAGAAAATTGAGTAAGCTGTAGTAAAACCTTGCAAAATTGAGCCTTGATTAAGTTCATTAGTAGGTAGTGAACGTTCAAATAGTACCAAAATTACACTGAATAATGCAATTGAAGTGACAATGAAAATAGAATCGAAAGCTAACCTCTTTCTTTGCATACTATCTACTCTCTCATATGGAAAAGTCCTTTGTGAATTCTCCTCTCTAAGATATTTATAAGTATGCTTTTGTAAGTTTTCATATATTTAATTTATTCGAAGGGAAAATTTTTAAGCATGGGAGAATGTTTTTTACTACTTAATCCTAACGCATCATACAAACTAATTACTGGTGAAAAATATGAGCAAAGAAACTAAAGTTGAAGAAACAGAGAAGAAACCTACTCCCAAGATGAAAACCTCAGATAAGAAAACAGGTCCCGCGAGTCAAACGATCTACATTGGAAAAAAGAATACTATTAGTTATGTTTTAGTTGCAGTAACAATCTTGAATAAAAGTGATAAATGCGTTATTCAAGCTCGAGGAAGACAAATTTCCAAGGCTGTAGATGTAGCAGAGATTACCAGAAGAAAATTCTTAGCAGATATGGTAGAAGTAACAGATGTTATTATCGGTTCAGAAGATATACAATCTGATGAAGAAGGAATCCCACCAAAAACAGTCTCAACTATAGAGATAAATCTCGAAAAAGCACAATAGAAAGAATAATAAGGCAACTATCTTTTCAGCTTTTTATTTATTTTTAAGAATGATTTTTCAGATTAAATAAAGTCACCTGTTTCTATTTTTTTAGGCAAATAGAAATTTGTGATATACTGTGGATCTCGTGCGTTTAAAGCTTGTATTTCTGCTTTAAAACCATTATCTAGTTGAATCTGCAATTGTTCTTTCCACTTAGGTTTTCGTTGAACAAATTCCTCTTCTAACATTAATTTAGATCTATGAATATCTTTTGAGGTTAGTTTTAATAGAGCACTTCTTGGGATATCGAAACCACTTTCAGCTGATAAATCACTTGGTAAAAGGCCTAACCATTTGATATTTGGAACAGCCAGGTGCGATGATTCAAAACTTAAAGCTTTGCTTCCTACACTATACACTCTCATAATTTCGAAACCATAAGGATCAGCATCCATAATCGCAAAAATTGGAATATTTAGGTCATCATTAATCTTTTTTAGAAATTGTCTTGTTGCTACATCTGGTTGCCCTTTTGCAGTAATCAGAATACTTGGTACATAATCATAAAATTGGTCTTCAGCTAATCTGTTAAATATAGCATCCTTCTCTATTACTAAGCACATTTCAGCGTCTGTTTCAAAATCCTCAATATCATCGATATTTGGAGAGATAGCTTTTCCTGCACCTATGGCACTACAATCTATTTGATCTCCTTTTTCTTTGAAACTCAATCTTCCCACAACTATTCCTTTAGATGAAGCACTTACATTTAAAGAAGATCGAGTTACTTGTAACATAGCACTTAAATCTTCCACTAATGAATCAGAAACTGATTGTTTCTCAAATGAATTAACATCCATATAGAAAATATCTCTTTTAGTACTATGAATATCTCGAGAAAGCAAATCATGAATTAGTTTCATTATAATGGTCATTTGTTCTACAGAACTTACTGAAGATAAACTTCTAAATTGACGTTCTATCATTTGTCTCCCTATTAAAACAAGTTCTTGTTCTTCATCGAATCCCACATTTGTGCCACCTCTTGAAGGAATGTAGAATGAAGCTTCTGTTGGATTTTCCATCGCTTGTTGGAGAAAATTTAAAGCATACTCTACCAAAAGATTGTTTGTTTCTTGTGAATCCTTTGTTTCAACATGTGTTACTCCATAAGGCATGAAATATTCCTTATTATGAAGCAATTCAGCTTTTAGAGCTTCAATCTTATCTAATTGTATGGTGCGTTTGACACTGATTTTCATAGTTTGTTTTTCCAATGGATAACGGGAGAGTTTTCTACTTGGTTCTAACTTATACCATTTTTTACTACTTCGCAAGAAGAGTACATATGTACCCCTCTTCAAATCAAAAGTGTCTTTTACCCAGTTATACATTTCACGAATAACTACTTCTTTATCAAAAGAAGTATTGCGCTCTGTGGCAGGTAAAACAGTTGAATTAATGAAAGAGAAATTATATAGATTTGTCATTTTCCACTACTCCTTTTTTTATTTTTCGATGAACTTTTTGATGAAGATGATGACGTTTTCTTAGGATTAGATCCAACATCTAGTAAAGTTGTTTGTTTACTCTTCTTACTTGTAATCTTTGCAGCTGATTTCTTCTCTGAATCCTCAGTTGAAGATTTAGTTTTTGGTTTAGAAGAGGATTTTGCAGTTTTCTTAGCTACTGGTTGTTTTTTAGCAGCTGTAGTAGTTTTTTTAGTTGAAGAACTAACTTGCGTCGTGGAAGAAGCTTTTGTTGAAGACGAAGTTGTTTTCTTACTTGAGGTGGATTTAGAACTTGATAAGGGGAGTCGGTTCTTTAGACCTTTGATAGCCATGTAACTTAAATCAACTTTACTATCTAAAACTGTAGAAGGATACAAAATAAATTCTTTAAAATCGTTTATACCTAATTGTTTTATTTGTACTAAAATTGGTGCTTTGACATCCAATTCTTCTATTTTATTATCCAAGTGCTTCAACAATTTTTCTACGTTAACTAAAGTCATTGCAGAAGAGCTCTTAGCTTCCTTTGTAGGAAATATCAGCTCTTGTATAGAAGATACGCCTATTTCTTTAAGTTTCTGAATCTCTTGCTCTTCGATGAAAGGCATTGAAGTTTTCAATTTAGTTTCATCCTTCTGAGCAAGTTTTATTGATTGATCTGTTAATGTTGAAAGGATAGATTTAAACTGCCTTTCAGGTATTTTGATTGTACTAGAAAGTTGGTTACAATCAGAGATGTATATATCGTTAATCGTTTGAATGTTTTTACTCTGTAATATACTTAAACTAGAAGGATTCTCTCTTGTTAAGTCTGAGAGATAATAGATAGGCATATTCAAAACTTTTGTAATTCTAGATAAAGGTTGAGCTGTTAATCCAGAGGTTCTCAAAAGGATTTCATCTGGTACATTCAGATGAGTAATTGTTGAATATCCAGCACGTACTAACAGTTTTTTGATATTCTCATCTATGAAACTAACACTGGTGATAGGATAACAGCTCACCGTAATTATATCATTTATTGTTATGTAATTTAGGTTCTTTGTCAATTCTTTCGCTGATGTTAACTGTTTATCAGTTAATTTACATTTAGAGAATATAGAATTGATATTAGCTGATGTCATTAAATCAAAAACTTGATAGTAACCAGCTTTATTCAATTTTGCAACTAAAGCAGCATCTTGAGTGAGCAACATTATTGGAGCTCTTAAGGTTGATAGAAGTTTCTCAAAATCAGGTTCAATATTCTGAAGATCAACATTATCCAGATAAGTAAATAATGATCCAAATGTTTTTAGCTCATGTTTCTTAAGTAATTCGCCTAAATCTGCTCCTTTAATAAAATTAGAAAATCTTTTCTGTTCTTGAGATACTAATTCAGAAAGTGTTGCAAATTTTATTGAAGGGACAATGTTTTTACAAATTTTTTCAGATTGAGCTTTATGTTTACAATGAGCTAAAAGATCGTAAATTGTAATAAGATTATTTTTATTTACATAATTCAAAATCTCTGAATCTTCTGTAATTTCAGGTAAATCATATAGTTCTAGATACATTATATTCTTTAATCTAAGACACAACTCCCATTCTTTTGTGTTCTTATCGTTTGTTTTCTTATTAAATAACAAAGCTTCTTCTACAGAATAAATGGAACTCTTCTTCAAGGTGTTAATCTCACCTGCAGTAAAAAGTTTGGTTGGAAAATCTATTAAGCCTTTTTTAAGCTGTTTGAGAAGACTAAGTGAGATATTTTTGAGGTTTCTCTCTAAAGTTTTATCAGTTACGACATTAGAGAGTGATTGTTTGGGTTCGAGTAACATTTCAGAAATTGTTTCAAATTCTTGAGATGCAATATTATCAATATTCGCTAGAGTTGGTTCTGATAGTATAATCGGAGACCTTGTTAGATAATCAAACAGATCCTTAATTTGCTTATCAATCTCTTCAGGTAAATTGCTGAGGATTGCTGTATATAGTTTATTGTCAAAATCATGCAATAATAATAGATATTCTAAAGACAAATCGGGACAAGTAATGTTCTTATTAGAAATATCTATATCCAATACTGTACAAAGCTCTGTTCCTCTAGAGAACATAAATTCTGCAGTTCTGTTCAACAAATCTTTTTGAGATTTAGTTAGTAAAAGATTATCTAGACTTGGCATTAAGAAGATAAGTTCCATTAGAGTTACAGATTCTTTTAATTTAGGTTCTAATTTTTTGACATCTAGTTTTTCTAAAATAGTGATTTTATCTTTCAAATTTTTTGGAATGTTATTCTTAGCTTTCATCACATCCAAAATTTGAATATAATTTCTAAAGCCTAAATCCTTTAAATCATCTATATCTTGAGTGGAGAGTACTTTATTAGCCTTCAAATTCGGAGCTTTCAATATATTTTCTGAAGTTAAATTAACTAGGTTTTTCAAAGCTTCGTCTACTGGTAAAGAAAGAGTATTTCCTAGGTCTTTGTTTGATAGTTTAAATAAATCTCCTACTTCTTCTAGGTTATTTTTAATCTTTCTCCAGCTTTTTATAGAAATTTTAGGGTACTTAATAAGTAAAATTGAAGTGGAGAAGAATCTTTGAATAGCATTGATATTAGATTTAGAGGTTCTATAATCTTCTGTCATAATATCATATATTATTTCATCCACAGTAGTGTAAACTTGGCTCAATTCCTTTTTGACATTAGGTGAAATTGTTTTTAGAGAAGAGACTTTAATTCTCTTTGCAACATCACTTCTTATTCTTGAAGTTGTTAAACTAGGAAGTATTTCTTGAATCTTAGTTTTTAATTTTATTGGCGAGAAAGTTAACCAGTAACTCTTAGGTTTGATAAGAAGATCAACATATGTATAAAGATCTTTAGAATTTAAACTTTGGATCTCATTAGTATTAAATTTTGTAGAAGCAGAGAGAGGATGTTTTAAGGTTTGAAGTATTTTTATACTGTTAGAACTAAGCTTCTTAAAACCAGCATACATTTCAAGCAAAAGCTCATTAAACAGTGTTATTTTCTTAAATTTGAGATCATTTTTAAGAGTTGTAAGTTCATTTTCACTTAACACTTGGTCAATTGGAACAAAATCTTCTTTTATTTTATCAGTAGAAGCTGAAAATGTTCTCAAGAATTCAGTAATTTTGTCAGCTTCTTTTTGAGTTGAAATTGTAATTAATTCTTGAACTGAAAAAATTGATTCTTTCAGATATTTGCTTTCTATTGTATGGAAAGGTAAGCTTAAGATTTCCTTATAATAAAGAATAGGAGTTTGCAAAATTGAACCAATTCTTTCTCTAATTTTATCAATTCTACTCTCTGAAACAATCCATGGATATACAGAGTATTCTCTCAAATCATTAAGATTAAAGATACCAATGGATTTCAGGAATTCCTTGTCTCTATCAGTCAAGAAAAACGCGTCTCTTAGATGAGAATCTTGGTTAATTACAACTTTTGAATTTATGTTATCAATATTTATTGATAAGAGAATATCTGTTATTGCTTTAATACTAGTCCTAGCTTGAGTAGCAATGGTTTTTGGAGAGAGAATCAATAAATCAGCTATTGTAGCAATATTTGCTCTTTTTAATGCTACTTCTGTCTTGGTGTCTAAATCAAGAAATCTTATATTAGCAAGAAGATAAGGTGCAACACGCTCATATAACTTCTTATCAGTTATAAAATTCTCAGAAGTAATTAAAGAGGTATAAGAATGAAAACCTTTACCGACTATATATTTCTCTGTTGTTGAAAGAGGATCTTTGAACTTAAGTTCTTCAATATTTTTAATTTTTGAAACACTTTCAAGAATTGGTTGAAGATTCTCTTTTGAGATATTATGGAAATTAATGAGGATGTCAGCTATTGTATAATGAGGTTTGCTGTAGATATAAATCAGCAGTTCTTTTGAAAGTCCAGGGATTAAACTTGGACTAGAATTTAAGTTTATTAATAATTCTTCCAAATCATCTTCAGTGAGTTTTGTAAGAGAAGTTATATGATTGGAGGGGAGGTACAAAAGATGATCTACTGTGCTTATACCAGCAGATAGTAATGAAGTGGTGACTGACTTGGTTAAGCTAAGTTTATCAATTGAAACACCAAATTTCTTGATATCAGATAGACGTTTTATAAGATAATTAGGATCAGTTTTTTGTCTTGAAATTAGACGTTTGATGCTGGCTGACCATTTTTGTTGAGGAACTTCAAGTAAATCAGTATAAGTCATCACATTATTACTTAACAGTTCGTCTACATCTTTCTTGCTTAACTGGAGAACCTTACCAATAATTGTAATTGGTGTAAGTAACATCGAAACAAGTTGAGTAAGGCTTCTCTTATCTTCTTGAGGGATTGGCAGTTGATCCAGATTCAAGTTAGCAGCTTGAGTTAAAGATACACAACCATATTCTTTCAGTAAATTCTTAACTTTATCAGATATTTCTGTAAAGAGATCAATATCTAATCCAACTAATTTAGCACTTTTCTCTAAGTCGTTTAAGTCAATTTGTGCTATAGTTAATTTAATATCATCTGTGGACTGCCCTGTAATGTTAGAAAGTAGAGGGAGAGGGATAGATAGATAATGGAAAACTGTTCGAACACCACTTTGTTTTAATTTTTGTATCTGGGTAGATGTTATACCTTCTAGGGTATTGATATTGAAATTCTTTAATGAGTAAAGAATAGGTCTAATTTCCTTAGAGATTTTAGTATCAAAATTGATGATGCTATCAGCAGAGATGAGTTCATCGAGATAAGTAATATTGTTCGATTTGAGTTTCTTTAACAATTTATTATCTGATATCAACTTTATTTCATCTAGCTTAATTGCCCATGTAGGAGGTTTGAGACTGACAATTTCTTCATTCAAAGCTTTAATAAATTTAGATATAATGTTATCTGGAAAAGCAACTATTTCTGGTTTTAATTTTGATTCAGTGATTAGCAGATGAGCAGAAAGAATATTGATAGCTTTTCTATCTCGCAATCGATTGAAATTTTTAACATCTAAACTCATGATATTATATAACCAAGAGACAGGTCGGAAGAAGTTGTTCGTTATATCATTGATTACTTTTTTCTCATTTTCTGAGAACTCAAATAAAGGATGTTGAACGAAATCAAAGAGGAACAATCCTGTTGTTAAACCATAACTACCAAATTTTTCACTCATTTTATTTGGTAGTTTAATTGATTGATTTAGATGCGGACTAAATGTTTCAGACATCCTCTTTGTAAGGTTAAAATCACGTTGAAAATCACGAATATTTCTTGTTATCTCGGTAGTTACATTTTCCATCGATTGAACCTTTGAAGATATCAACTCTATTACATGATATACTCCATTTCTTCTGAGTGCTACCTTGGTATCCATGTCGAAATAAGGGAGAGAGAAAATACTCAGACTAAGAAAGCTAACTAGTTGTTCTACAAATGATATGTTCGAGATTTTTTCTATCCTTTCAAACTCTGAAAATTGTAGAAGATGTTCAGGTACAAAACCAAATAAATCCTCCACAGTTTTCTTATCAGGATCAAAATACAGATCTCTTAACAAATCCTTAATAGGTTCATTCAAAAGTAAAGGTGTTCCTCTGTCAAGTGTAAATTGCCCTTTTCTAATCTCTGAAATTTCATTGGGTATTGAACCATCAAAAGTCTTCTTTAATTCGTTATCATTTACACACAAGAAATCAATTATTCTAAGAACGCCCATTTGTGATAATTTTAATTTTGTTTCAGTAGACAGTTCCGTTATGCGATAGATTGAAATATTACAACTTCCAAGGAAGTCTTTTACAACATCGTCAGAAACATTACTGATTGTAAAAGCTTGATAATAATGACTATAAATATCCTGAACATATTCTTTTTCAGATTTTAGAAGATAATTTACTGTCGATTTTTTAAGAACCGGGAACTCATCAATTTTTACACCTTTTCGATTTATTTCCTTTGCTAATGAAATTGGTTCTATTTTTTCTATATATTTTCTAACTTCCTTCTCGCTGATATTAAGAATCAAAGCTATTGTTGATACATCTTCTGTAATAAATGAGAGTATATCGCCTACTCCAGAATAAATCAACTTCTGAACTTGTTGATTTGTTAATCCAATGAAAGCAACAGAAGCAAGATACATTTGTACCTCTCTAAAAACATCCAATTTGACAAGATGAGGATGAGATTCCCTTATTTCAGTCATTCTAGAATTGAAATCTTGAATTGAGTAAATCCCAAGTTTATTGATTTTTTCAAGATAATCCTCTTCAATTGAAGGTAATAATGTAATTGGGATAGCGGTTTCGATTCTTTTATCAGCTAGTTCGTCTAAAGAGAGTATATCAAGAGCATGAAATTCTTTGTAAATAGGATTTTGTGTAATGTGAAATAATTCTTTTTTATCTAATAAAGCTAGATCTATTACTGAATTTATCTCATAAAATTCTAATCGTTTTATTTCATCAAAGGACAGAAAACCAATAAATCTTATTGATCCAGAAAGAATTTCCATTATCTTCTGGTAGTTCTCAACTGGAAGAATATCAGATATTCGTCGTGTATCAGCTGAATAGTAGAGAGTTTCAATATCAGTTATTCCTCTCTCAGCAAGAGAATCAATTTGCTTTTGAGTTATTATAGAGCACTCTAGTATTTTGTGAGATTGTTCTTTCTGGAAAGACACAATAATTTGGTAATTTAGACTGTTCTGAATTTCTTTAATATACCGCATAGAGAGTCCTGTTATTTCTGATAATACATTTATTGGAACTGAGAAAAAGTCAATTAAAGTATTAACAGAGGATTTACTTAATTTCAAAGCTAATCCTCTCGGCAATCCTATAGAGGAGATTGGTACAGCTACATCTTTCACTAAACTATTGAACGAATCTACTTCCATCAGTTTATTGAAAAAAGGTGCAAGTCCAGGATGTTCTGTTAAATCTATATCAAATACATCACCAATCTTAGTATTTTTATAATCTTCGCGCTGAATCTTCTTAATCCGATTAAAGAAAGGTGTGATTCTAAGAGGTAATTCTAGAAGAGATCTTATCAAGGTTAAATTATAGTTTTCAGCTTGATAGTGTTTATCCTTTGAAAGAAGATGAGAAATAACTTTTGGATCAGTTATAACATCTGATAATTTTTTATTCTCAAAATCCTGAACGATTTCTTTGAAAAATGAACTATTATAAACAGAAGATGGTAACTTTGAGAAATAATGGAAAGATCTCATTTCTAACATTTTGGATGAGTTAGAAGAAATAGATCTATATAAGAGGGGATCAGTAATTTCCTCATCGGGGATAAATAGCAATTGAAAAACATTCTTTATGTTATTTTGCTCCCATACTTCTATAGAATATTCTGAGATTTCTGTGAAGATTCTTAAAGGAAGAGCTAGAACTTTCTGGACAGCAGAAATCTTTGGCCATAGCTCAGGATTTAGCTGATAAAATGCTGGTTCACTTTCATAGAACAGTTCTTGGATAGTTTGGAATCTCTCAAACTGGAAGATTGAGTCCCTACTTAGTTGTCTTTGTTCTAATTTATCGAACAATTTTGTCTCAAAAGCGAATATGCCTTTTTCTTCATATAATCCAACAATTTTCTGAGCGGTGAGAGAATCCTTTATTTCATCCAGCTGTTTTGATGATGTTCCAACTAACTTAGTCAGTTTTTGATTCGAGGTTAGAATGAAATCTGCAATAGTCAAAATCTTATTCTCTCTTAATATTTCAGTTTGTTCAAAAGTAAGTTCAGGTAAGAAATATCCAGGTAGAGAGAAATAACTGAGGATATCAGCTAAATCTAAACCTCGTTTAATATTCTCTATTCTTTCATCAGGAATTCCTGTTCTTTCCATTAAGCTTTCGGGTGAAGTAAGCATAAATCCCAATAAGGTTAAAACATTAACATCTGTAAGTGTTTGAATTAAATCAGCGTCTAACATATCTGAAATATGATTTAAAGGCAAATTCAAAACTTGTTTAAATGCTTCAACAGTTCTCCAAGGTAAAATAGCTTCATTCCATTTATTTTTAGTAGTAGAGAAATAGAGGTCTTCTAAAGTAAAAATGTTTATTTCTTCAAGGGCTTTTACAATTTCAGTTTTAAAGATATCAAGCTCAGATATATCTGTACCAGTATCACTAATTCGAATATTCTTTTGAAAATTCTTAGCTTCCTCAAAACTAACTCCCAAGAATTCCGAGAGATTTTCAGCTTGACTCACAAGCAGATCTATAATTCTAGTGATACCATGATTTTGAAGCGTGTTTAATTGTTCAGTTGTAAGAGATACTAGTTGTTCTTCTTCTATTGTTTTTGTTTGTTCGTTACCTTCTTCTTCTTCTACCTTAACTGTCTTCTTTACTTTTCGCTCCCATGTTGCTAGAGTTAAAGGAGATCTGAGCAATTTTCTAAATTTGTCAACAACATTCCAATTCACTAGTGAAGCAGAAAAAATCATTGGTTGAGCAAGATAGAAAATCTTGTCAACAGTATCATATCCAGCTAAAATCATAGATTCGATCTCATGAGTTGAAAATCTTTCAGAATCTTCAAAATCAAATGAAACTGATGATTTAAACCTACTTCTATCTATCTTTTCGAAAAAGCTTGTTCCTTGCTGTTCTAGCTTAAAATCACTCTGAAGATCTTCAATTTCTTTTTCTTCTTTATCTAGAATTGATGCAAGCTCTTTAGGAGAGTATTCAAATAATTGATGAACAGCAACTATTCCTTTATTTCTTAAGCTTTCAAAATCTGATAAGGAGAGTTTCGAAACTCGAGATATAGGTAGAGCGAAAATACTTTGAAATTCATCAAACTCACATATGAGTAAAACCTGTTTACTAAATTCATCTTCTCCTTTGATATCTCTAGTTTTAAGCATCTCATGAAGTTCGAGAGTAGCATTCCTCTGAGCAGCTACACTTAGCTCTGATTCAATTATTTCTGGTATTAAATCTAAAAATTGCTTAATGGTTACAATATTTCTAGCTTTTAGCTTAAGAAGAGCTTCTTTTAAATCGGGAAGTTGTTTTTGCTTTTTATCAAATAGATGTGATAATTCAATAATCTCCATTTGAGAAAGTTGACTAATATTTTCAATCTTTACCCAGTAACCTTTAGTAAAGTGAAGTTTCTCAGAAGGATATAGATAAAATAAGTCCTGAACTGTGGGGTTTGTAGTTCCAAAGTATTCAATTAGTTTTGGAAACATCCCTTTTAGTTGACTTAGATTTTTACCATAGATTTCTTTATTTTTCTGGTAATCATCAAAAGAAACACTCGCTTTGAGTGTTTTGATTTTATTCTCGGATAAATCCATAATTTCGGATAATTCGTCATTTGGCCAAATAGCAAACCTGCCTATACAGTTTAAACCAACTTCTCGAAGCAAATGAGACATCTCTCGAAGATTAGGAAATGTGAAAATTATAGGAGAACGTAAAAATGTAATCATTTCAAGATATTTTTTCTTCTCTTCAGCTGTCATCGAATATGCATCTGGTGAATTAAAGAACAGCTCTTCAAGGACAAGTATTCCTAGTTTTTTTAGTAATTCTTGCTCTTTTATCCAATCCGGAATTGGTGTTCCTAGAGCTTTTTTCATTCGCTCTACATCGCGTTTTTTCAAACCCATCTTTCTTAATGCAGGTGATGAATAAGCTAAAAAGGCTGATGAGGTGAAAATCTGGCTTTTATATAGTTCTCTTTCTAGACTTACAGGAATAATTTTCAAATGTGAAGTTGAATGCTCAAATTCTTTTTCAATCAATGAATGTTTAAGCTTTCTTTTAGATTCTTCCAGTAAAAGAGAAATTAATGATTTAAGTTTAGAAGAATGTATTTGATCAGCTGGAAAGCTTATGAATTTAGCAAGTGTCGTAATACCTTTTGCTGATAGAGTTGTGATCAACTCTTTTTCTTGAGTTTTCATTTCTTCAATTGGAAAAATCTTAAATTCTGATAATTTAATAGAAGGAGAATTTTTAACTAAAATATCGATAAAGTGAGAATAAAGTATCCTCTCCATTTCCTTGATGAGGATGAGATCATCAATTGATTGAGTAATAAATTCTTCAATTGTTTTTATCTTTCTTCTATGAAAAGCGTTTTTTGTATATCCATCTGTCCAATCCAACTTCATTTTAGTTATGTTTGTACTTTTAAAATTTGGAAACTTATCAGAGAGAATTGTAAGAACGTCTATTAAATGTTGAACTAATGTAAGAGTAATAGCTTGATTGTAAACTATTTCACTAGGATGAATTATTTGGAAAAGAAATTCCTCAATAGACAAATCAGATGAAAGAAATCCTTCTGACTTTTCTTTTAACTCACTAAACGATGGGAACAAATGTTTTAATTTCAATTGTGTAATACTAGTTAAATTCTGAATTTCTTCTAAAGAAGCAGCTGATTTCTGCGAACCATCTGATTTTCTATTTTTTAATAAGAGTTGATTAATCAAATTATCCTTTTTACTTTCGAATAGTTTTTCTACAAAATTAGCAACAGAGCCTAATTTATTGTATTCTGTTGCTAGAAAATGATAGCTATTTTGAATCCATCTTCTGTTTAATGCATCTTTCAGAGATAATGGAGATTTCTTCTCCTCTGTATCAAACCTTCTTTCTATAGCTCGAGTAACGAAGATTCTTGCATCTAAATCGGGACTTAATCCTTCTCTATCTAGTTCAAAAATGGTTCTTGATTTTATATTATATACTTCTTCACTCGGTAAATCTAGAATTGTAGTTAAATCGGAACTAGGAGTTAATAGAAAATCTGATACCGAAACAATATTCTTAGTTTTTAGAGCATTTTGGATGGGAGATGGACACCAAATATCTAAACCAAAAAGACGTTGTCCTAAAGGCATGAATAATTTTGCTTTAGTAGATTTTCCGTGAGCTAAAGCTGAAGCGATTCTATTTTTTTCAAAACGAAAATCAGTAAGAGGAAGATTCTCATCCTCTAAAATCTGAGTTAAATTATCAACGATAACTGGAGCTGATTTAACAAAACGTGATAAACGAGCATGTTCTCTTCTCTTTCGTTTAGCTCTACTTAGGAAGGTTTTAAGTCTCCTTCCTAATTGCATTAAAGCTAATCGTATTTCTTCCTCAATTTCTGGAACATTAGAAATATATTCTTTACTAGTTTCAGGGAAAGGAATTTTTGTACTAACTAGAGACACTGCAACAGCTAATGGATCAGATTGTCGAGTAAGACCATATTCATTCCATCTTATTGATGAGACAACTTGAGTAATGACATCGTTTCCTGCTCCAAAGATCAGGGGAATACGATTTGCATATCTGTAAATGATTTTATTGTCTTGAACAGTAGCACTTCGTGTTTGTGCAGCTTCACTTACTCCTCCTCCATATCCGATTGCTGCTTCGATAATGAAAGGATGACCGGAATAAGCTTTTGCAGGTCGAGAGATTGCTTCAACGAATTTAGGATCAAGCTCTTTCTCAAGACCTTTTCTTAATCTGCCAGCTCCTAAAGGTGAAAGAGATGTACCCTTTGGTCCATCAAACTGAAAAACTCTGTCTCTTTTTCTTTTGACATCTTTAGCTTCTTGATAAGCTTTAACAAATCCCTCATGAACAATTCTACGTATCTCTTTGGATGTTAAATCTTTAGGATTTTTATTAGGGTCTATCTCTAGTAATTGAAAGAAATCCTCAGCTATTTCTTCAGTTACACCCATGAAATGTTCTGCTAAAAATCCTTTTAGTTTTTTATTTTTATTAGCAGCTAATTCTGCTTTGAATTGAGTAATATCACAACCCCAAGGATGGATTTGGACATATTCAGGAGGTTCAGGCATATCATCTACAACACTTTCATAATGGAATTCATCGACTTCACCTTCTTTGTCTCCGGGTATATTGAGGTTGAAAGTAGCGTAAGGTGTGATTATAGCTAGTTGTCTGAAATATTCTCTAACACTATTTTTAGCTAGACTCCAAGCTCCAGTAAAAGTAATACTTATTTCTATTCCTGGCTCTTCAAGATAATTAGGATCACTTGGAAGATATTCGCGATGTTCCATAATTATAGGTTCATTCTTTTCCAAATTGATCATTAGGTGCATTTCATTTGTGATATCATCCATAAAATAACGTGATTTGATTTTTGCAGGAAGGTCTACAGAAGACATAGAATATAATAAGCACATTTTAGCTCCTAAACCAAATCTTCCACGTGTCTGAATAACGCCATATTTTGTTCCTGTTAAAACTCTACCAAATAACTCTGCAATCTGATGTCCGGGGACTCCAATACCATTATCTTTGCAGGTTAGCTGTAAGAAATCAAGATGTTTTTCGAGCTTTTTATACTGTTTAACATCAAGTAATTCATTAATTTCTCTACTTGATAGTCTTCTTAATTCCACATCAATAATTGGATTTACTCCTCTTTTTTCAGCTGAATCTAGACCATTTTCAACTAATTCTCTTATACTAGTAAATACAGCACGCATTGAATTTCCGAAACCAGCAATAGCTCTGTTATCGTTGAAAAATGCAGCTGCAGACATTTTTTTAGTAACTGAAGTATCAGACACGTTTGTTACCTCTTAAATTGAACTCTTATTCTTATAATATATATAAGATTATTGTCGGAACAAGGTTATTTTAGTTATATAATTGATTATCCCTATTTAAACTTGAATTTTATGGGCAACTAGCTTTTTTCAGACTCCAATTTGAACAGATTTACTTGATAAAAAATCTTAAAATCTAAACAGCGAAACAATAATTGAAGTACTGGTGACAGCAATGAAATCAATTTTTCAACGTGCAAAAAACAAGGAAGAAGACTTTCCGAAAAAATTCAATGGCTTTTTTGAATTTAATCATTCAGGAATAATCGTAAATAGTAAAACAGCAGAAACACCGTTAATTGGATGCGAAACTTCTGATAGTTTATTTTTAGAGACTACCAATAAGGACAGTTCTATTGGTCTTATTCTTACAGGTGAGTATGGTAAAGGTCTATGCAAAGGTTTTCGAAAGAGGATTAAGAATCAGTTATCTTCTGCTTTGTATATTGGTTTCAATGGTACTTTAAGCGATTTATCAGATATCTCAAGAGTAATTCTTCCTGAAGAAAATAAACCAATTATGTCGTTTTCACAAGGGAAGAAATGGTATAAAATGAATGAAGCAAGAGTTGTTTCATATATAGACAAAATTATTAGAAGCAAATCGTTATTATTTGTTTTTCTTGATAACAATCCCTTTATTCTTGGAGTGATGCAAAGTGTTTTAGAACACATTAAAGCATCAAAAATCAAACCAATTCTGTTTCTTCATCTTCCCGCTGATGAATCTGACTTTTCAAGAACGTTTTCAGTGCTTGCCTTTGTTTATAATATTTTGAAGAAAGAATCTAGGTTGGATACACCAATCGTTTTAATTGATGATAAATATGCACTAAAACAAAATTCTAACACCACCTTAGAGGAATTATCAGAGAAACTGCTATTTAGAGAAGCAAATGTCATTGCAGATATTATGTTTGGAACATCAATGAATTCAGAATTCTATCATACAGATTTTAGTAATTTTGGTAGAATATTTGAGAATTTAAAAGGAATTTGTAGTTTGTTTAGTTTCGACGCATATGATAATAATCCAGATCTTTCAAAATTGTTCAAATTAAGCGATAAATCTTCTAGTTACTCAGGAAAACAAAAACCAACAAGAGGGTATGTTTTTATTCAGCCAGGACCCGAAGGATTAAAGACTGATTCATATCAGAAAATTAGAGAATTTATTGGTAATTCAGATATCATTCTCTCTATTTTAAATCAGAGAGGAAATGGTGCGTTAGTTAGAGGAATATTAAGTTATGTTAGTACTCCTAAAGTTCTTACAGACAAGTTTTCAAAACTGGATAAAATCACAGTAGAGCTATATGATTCAGAGAATCAGAAAATAATTGTTAATGATGAACAGCTATTTGATGAGGTTCTAAATGCTAACGAATACAAAGTTGTTATGTTCGAAGATTTGAAAATTCAAATCGAGAAAGAAGCTGAAGGTAAACCATAAAATATATTAATATTCTATCTTCTTTTCATAAAAATTAGTCTCTCAAGAGAATAACAAAAGTTAGTGTAGTTGTCATTAACTTTAAATATCTCTCTTAAATCGAGACATTAAAAGTATATATGAGGATTCACTATGGATAAAACACTTCGAGTTTTGATTGGTACCTTTATTTTAGTCATTACAATTGGCTCAGCTGTAGTGATTGGTATTATTCTTCCTAGAAATTCTATTCTTACAATGAATGATATCAACTCCGAATTAGATTTTTACGGTCAATTAAACAATGCAGATTTTGTTAGAGAGGGGACAGGAGCCACTCCTTCTGACTGGATGTATACAGGTATTTCAAATGCAGATTCAAGGTTTTATGATCAAGCCCACTTCGAATTTTTTAATGTATCAGATCGTAGAGGTTACCTTGACTATAATACACCAATATCATACTACTTTGTACAAGGAGAACTTGTCTTTGATATGACAGTTAACAAAACAATTAAGGATTATAATATAGATGATGATTATATTGTATATGCTAACAGAAAGCAATATACTTTCAATGCAACAGCGTCAACATTGTTTGGTAATGAAACTGTTTTGAATTTTAATTATATGTGGCCATATTATTTAGAAAAATTTGGAAATGGGACAGAGTTTGGATTCCAAGCATACATGGCTTCTTATTTGATAAATTCTGAACTTGAAACAATAAAAACTCTGAAAGGATGGACAGATGCAGATGTCGCATATGCTCTCCTCAATAAAGCATATGCCGAATCAGAAAACATTATAGATTTAGGAATTTATCTTCCACACAACTGGATAAGTGTCAGACCAGCATACAAGGATCTAGATTTTGATGCTGCTACAAGTTACCAAATACTCTTTAATGCAACATATAATGGGCATGATTATTCGCTGATAACTGGTGAAAGTGGGTCTCAGAAATTTTTCCTTGATTTGGTGAAAGGATTATACTATGACCCTGCAGATATTACAATTGATCCGATACAGTTATTAGCAGATGTTTATGGGATTAGCACTGAATCAGAGAGATTAGCAGCCATGTCTTTTGCAGCTTATCTAAATTACCTTCTAGATGAACCAGCCTTAGACTGGCTTTATGATCATAAAATCTCATACGTTTGTTCTAGAACAACAATGGAATGGGTGTTGGGAATTGAGGATCCTCTTTTAGGAGAAACCTTTTCATTAATTAAAAACGAAACTCTTTCTAGCGATAGCATCGATTGGGATACAGACATGTATACAGCTGAAAAATTGGGAACTTACGATAAAACTAAAACAAATGAGATTATTGCAGTAGCTAACATACCTTACTATGAATATGGAGAATCAAAAGATGTAGTAGTCGAAGGAAATTATGCATATGTACAAGAAGGAAATCAAATAAAAATTGTTCAATTAGATAGCCCACTTTTCTTAGCAGTTGCTCAATATGGGGATCGTAATAGAAATCCTGATGTTAATGGAGAAACAGATTATTACACTTTAGGAAAAATTGAATCATATGATGTCTGTAATAGTTATGTTTATGTCGCTGAAGGACCTGATGGTTTAGAGATAATCGATGCTCGGAATAAGGAAGAACTCTTACAAGAGCAGTGGAGTTATTATGGCTTTGATGACATGTATGACGTTAAAGCTGTCCTATTCGATGAAAATAGTGGCAATACTTCCTTAATTATTGCTAATGGTATCTATGGCGTGGATATTGTTGAGACTGATGGAGCTACAGGCTTACCTCTAGATGATGTATGGTCAGAAAGTGCGGATGGTGTAGTCTATGCTATTGATGTTAAAAATGACACTTCCTATTCTGCTTATGCTGCACTAGGTGTCGATGGTATTGACACTTACACAATTGATGCAGCTGGATCTGATGTTATAACTCTTGCAAATCATTATACATCGTTAGATTTTCCAGAATTGACAAATGTTTTAGACATACAAGTTGCTGGATATAGTCTTTATGTTTTGGATGAGACAAATGGAGTTTTGATGTTCCAATTAGGAGTGGTAACAGGTACTATTGATTCGTTATTAGGTCAATATAATCCTGGAGTACCTATCTACGATATGTATGTAGATGAAGCAAACCATCTTCTCTATTTAGCTTTAGGAGATGGGGGTCTAGAAGTTATAGATATAAGCTCTAAATCTAGCCCATCTGTAGATGCCACATTTAATGGAGTTGAACATAAAGGAACAGCTCTAGGTGTTGTTGGGATTGATAACAACATTTACTTAGCTGACTATACTGAAGGATTAGTTCATTTAACAAAACAAGGTTCTAACATCATATACCTTGCAAAAGACGAATTACATGCATTTGCTGATCAATGGAATAGAGATAGTAAAGTTGAATACAGTAATTGGGATCTTGGACCAACAGCAAAACTTGCAGACATTTCTTTTGATGCTATGTATACCTCATATTCTACTTATCCTGGTATCGAAAGAGGGTTAAGATTACAGTGGAATGATATGTTTTTAAGACCTTTCGCATATACATCAGAAACTGATACAGCACTCTTCTTTGAGGAAACAGTATACTATTACAAAGCAGAATATCAAGTCCCATATAGGCAAATGGAACAATATGCTTTATATTGGATGCACGATGCAAATTTCATCAATTCCTCATATTTTTATGCTGGCTTATGGAACGAGGATTTTGGACTGAACTTAAATCCACAAGATCTTTATATTACACTCTCACTTCCTGGACAACCTAGAGATCCATTCCACATGCATGAAATGTTTGTAGAACCTGTAACGGGGAGTGTGTTTGAAAGAAGAGATAGAATACAGTATAATACATTAGCAACTGACTACATTGAGTACTATTCATTTTTAGATCCATATAAATTCGGATTGAATGAACCATACTTCGATCCATCTGATCTTGAACCGTTCAACCTTTACACCACTTGGCATACAACTTTCCCAGGATTAACTGGAGATATGGGAACATTATTCTGGCAAGAAAATGTGCGTACAGCAACAAGAGTATTTTATGACGACATCAAAGAACAGTTCCTCAACAGAATAAGAGCAGCTGATGCTGCTAGAACTGGAGGAGCTTTTGGTGCAATGTTTCTAGTTACTGCTGGATTTATAGCTACTTCCGTAGTCTTACAAAGGACAAAACCTAGAGAAGATTAAATTCTTCTTTTATTTTCTTATTTTTCTATTTTTTCTTAGGGGTTAGAGTTTCTTCTACGTTCAGCAGTTGTATTGTATGAGTTTTGCCAGATATGCCAACTAAAGAACCAGCAATGATAACAACATTATCATCATCTTCAAGATATTCAAGTCCTCGCATTTCTTTTATAACTTTGCAAACCAAAGTATCATAATCTGGTTCAAACTCATGCAAGAACGGTTTAACACCCCAATATAACCTTGTTCTACGTTTAGTGTCTTGATTAGGTGTAACTGCAAAGATGGGTATATTACTTCTATTCCTTGAAGCCATACTAGCTGAATAACCAGATTTAGTTAAAGCTATAATAGCTTTTGCAGAGGTCGTCTCAGCTAAATTAACAGCTGAAATACCTATCTCTTTTCCAATGTTTATGCTTGTTTCTTTCACTAGGGGAACATTCAAGGACATGTTCTTTTCAGCTTCTCCAATTATCTCTTCCATAATTTTAAGCACTTGCAAAGGGTGGATACCTGTAGCAGTTTCTGCAGAAAGCATGAGTGCATCTGCACCATCAAACACTGCATATGCAACATCACTTGCTTCTGCTCGAGTAGGTAGATATTCTTTAGTCATTGATTCTAACATTTGAGTAGCAACAATGACTGGTTTAGCGTAAATCATCCCTAGTTTGATAAGTTCTTTCTGAACAACAGGTACTTTTGCAAGCCCTACTTCTATAGCAAGATCTCCTCGAGCTACCATCAAACCATTACTATATGCTATAATATCATTAATATCTTTTAAGGGATCTCTGTGTTCTATTTTTGCAATCAAGGGAATATTACGGTTTGTACATGATTCAACTATCTCTCTAACTTTTTTGAGATCATCGACTTGTCTGACAAAAGATATGAATAGCATATCAGTTTCCAATTCACAAGCTTTTTCCAAATCCTTGACATCCTTAGGAGTAGGAACTCTAATTGATAGGTTGGCTTCAGGAACGTTTACACCCTTTCTTGAAGATATTTCTCCACCATCAAGAACTGTACATAGAATATCCTCATTTTTGATTTCCTTAGCTTCTAATTTCACTAAACCATCATTAATGAAAATTGAATTACCTACACTAACTTCTTTTGAGAAGGTAGGATAATTAACGGGGATTAATGTACTTGTTGCGATAACATCCCGAGATGTAAGTGTAATTTCAGTATTGTTTTCTAAATTAATTGTATTTTCAAAATCTCCGAGTCTAATTTTAGGACCGCTTATATCTATTCCAATTGCAACATCATCACTTAAGTTACGAATTAGATCAAAAACCTTCTGATGGCTTTCATGAGTACCATGAGAAAAATTTAATCGAGCTACATCCATCCCCGAATCTATCATCTTCTTAAGAACATCAGAAGTATTAGAAGCAGGACCAATAGTACAGATTATCTTTGTTAATCTCACTCTTATCATTTTAAAATTAACTTTCACACATTAAAATGTTTAGGGCCCTCTTACGAAACGATTAAAAGTAAGTAAACATTATAGAAAATGCTATGGAATCAAGTTCTCCCAAACCAGTTTCTGTAAAAGCAAGAAATGTTCTTCCAGATGATGTAGAATTACCAAATTTTGACTTTGAAGAGATGATTATTGAACATTACAAGAGGTTTCCAAGAACAGCTGAAATGGTAGAAAAACCTAGATTTGTTCGTGCATTAAAACAACCTTTTAGAAGATTCTACCTGTTACCTATATCATTTTTTAAATTAAAATTGAACACCATTTTATCTTTGAGATGGAAAGAATACCTCAAGTTATGGATTTATATTACAATTTTATTTATCCCCACAATTATATTCACAATAATTCCATTAGAAAAAGCTTTTACACCAACTACACCTGGACTTGTAGGGAGATCTGATGCTTATATCATTTTCAGATGGATAACTGATATATTGTTTAATGTAGGAACACCAATTCTGATAGCAATATTACTTTCTTTATTTTATCTAAAATACACTCATGATGGGTTTTTGGCACTAGTTCAAGCTAAAAGAGTAGAATTTGTTGAACAACCAGTAAGAGAATATTATACAAAATATTATGATAGACCTTTACCAAAAAATCCTCTTATCATTCTAGCATCTTTAGCTGCTGGTATTGGAATTCAGGTTCCAATGCTCAACATAGCTATTAGAGACGGTTTAACAGCAGCTACAGCATTTGGGATTTTAGCATGCATTTTCAATCCTTTGTTATTTTACATCTTCTTCTTAGCCACCTATTATATGATTTTGAATACAAGAATATATGCTAAAACATTAAAACCTTTCAAAGAGAGAATGAACACTTATCTTAATGAATATGGAACCCTTCTTAACAAAGAAAATTATGATATGATTTGGTCACTTGGAGATAAATGGTCCAAAGGGAGATCTATTACTCAACTAGAAAATATTCCTACAGCGGGAATACTTTCTACCTTAATAATCATAATTGCAATGGGGATGGGGAATGTTAATGAGCTAATTTATGGAATAAATGAAAAAATGATTACCAATCCAATAAACTTTCTCTTTTTAAATTCAGATCAACCCGCAACAATCCTTGTAGTTACATTATCAGCTTTAGTAGCTGCTTTAATGGTTTTAGTCATTTTCATTCCTTTAATTGCATTTAATGGAAAAGCAAAAAAATTCAAAATTAAGGCTCTTATAGAATTAGATAATTATATTTTTGCTAATGTGGTTGAATTTGGAGAGAAATATTCAGAAGAAGCTAAACAGGAGAATCTACAGATGCTCCAGCTTAGAGAATATGTAGCCTCAATGAGAACTTTTCCTATATCTACACAAAAAATCTTCAGAACATTAATGGCGATAATTCTGTGGGTCTTGAATATAATTAAGATTATTAAGTCAGTTGGAGGAGGAGCGAGTTAGATGTCATGGTTAAAGAAAAAGTTGTTTCGAAGAAAAATTTCTATTTCAGTTATAGGAGTAGGGAATGCTGGATGTCGTATAGGAGATAAGCTCATTCATCATTTAAAGGAGAGTAGAATTGCTGTAAAATCTCTTGCCATCAATCAAGTTGATAATTTTTCAACAAGTATTAGTAACTTTTCAGAACATCTGTGGTTTGGATCAAAAGATTATGTGTCATCAGACTATGATATAGAAAGTGCTTTACAAGAATTATCTAAAAATGAGATACAACTTAGTAATCAAATTGATAAGGTTTTATTCTATACAAAACAAGACAAAAGAGAGGCTGATGACTATGCACTACACCTAATTGTAGCTAGTGGAGGAGGAACTGGCAGTGCAGGTTCTATGAAAGTTAGTAAAATTATAGCAGAAAATACTGGAGTTCCTCCAACTGTGATTTTTGTCTTACCTGAAGAAAATGAGCCATCTTTAGTTCAATATAATTCAGCAAGAGCACTTTATTACTTAGGATTTGATTCCCAAGGACCAAAATGTCCAATAATTCTATTTGATAATGATAAATTACTTCGTTTATTTGAGGAAGACAAGGTTGAAATTGCTTTAGAGAAAAGCAATGAATTTCTAGCAGAATCTCTTACTACAACTATACTTGCAGCACTTCAAGAAAGTACTCACGAGGAATTTAATGCAGATTTAATTGATTTCTTTCATTCTTTCTCTGAAGAAGCAAGAGGATTAGGAGTAATTATTGCTTTAGATAGAGAATTCGAAACTCTAGAAAAAGCACAAAGTATTAGATTCTCAGACTTATTCTTCAATGAAATTGACGACAGCTCAAGTTTAACAGCAGACATTACAAGGGCCAAATTAGGATTCTTAGCAATAACCTCTCCAACAACCTATCAGTCTACCTTTGAAACAAGGAAAATTGTAAAGAAATTCGAACGTGGAAGTATCAAAGCATCTCTCAATTCAATAGATGAACCTATTTTAACAATTCGAGGAGTATTAACTGGTATTCATCCAGATTATGTGGAAAGATTTTGGGAAGTATTAGAGAAAGGAAGAGATAGTAGAAAGAAAATTCTTGAAACTGAGGAGAAAATAAGGCAAGCTTATCTTGAAATAGATTGAGATTCCTTTACACTTCATCTCTCTCATTTTTATCCAAACCAAATTCATATAAAGATGCAAACTTTTCTTATTTTGAATAATATGAGTGAGACTCAAGACTGTCCTTCTTGTTATAGAAAAATAAAGTCAAATTCTCGTTTCTGCAAATACTGTGGTACTACTCTTAAACTATGTCCTAAATGCTCTACTTTGAATAAAGGAGATGGTTCTTTTTGTGCAGAATGTGGTGCAGATATAAGTTCTGTTGAAGTAGCTGAAAGTTATTCAAAACGAGAACCGTTAACAGCGGAAGAAGAAAAAGCTCAAGCAAAAGAGTTTCTTGAAGAAGGAGGATTAAACAGAAGACAACAGCTGATTGTTTGGCCTCCATCAAGAGATGATGTTAGATATTACACTCAAGCACAATCTAGAGCAAGACGACCTTATTCCTATACTGATTATCTTGATAAAGAGCCAACATATGAACCTAAGAAAGTGAATTATACATATAGTAGGGTAAGAATCCTAGGATTTTTGGGGGGACCTTTACCAACTTCAAGTGTACTAAGCTCAGTTGTAGAAGCTTTCGGGATCGCATTAGCTCTAATTGCTTTAGGAATCGTTATTTTCTCTATTGGAATGGCATTTTTTCAATATCTTATATTTCCGATTATTTCAGGTGTACTTGGTGGAGCTTTCTTGTTATCAGCGCCGTTCTTTGGAATTTACTATGTAAGCTCAAATTGGTTATATAGGACTTTTGAGATTAAGAGACCTGTAAAATTGATGACCATTATTTGGAATTATACCTTAGCTTCCTTTATTTTTGCTATATTAGCATTAATGATAGCACCTATCTTCATCCAAGGTGGAGCTCTCGCTATAACATTTACTGTTGTAGGAGGTATTGTGTATATAATGGGATTAATTATTGTACCTCTCAAAGCATATTTAGCTGATTTAGTTTATGTTAAGGCGGCTGTTAACGCAAGAGAAAAAGAATCAGAAGATGAGAACGAAATAGAAAATAAGAAAAATGTGGAGAAATGACAGATTATTTATTTTATTTCTCCAGAATTTTATTTTGGAGCTAATTTTGCAATAGTAGCCGAATCATCAGTTTCAATAATACCATTATTTCTTAAATCATGAAGCGCTTTAATAATAGCTGCAGGTGAAAAACCAGTGGTTTTTACTAATTCATCTCTTGTCCATTCATCTTTATCAACTCCTTGGAGAAGTAAGAGAATTTTTGTGTGAGGATTAGCTGCAAAAACCTTTTCGAAGAGAATTGTATAGATTTCTAACAATTCTTGAACATCTAGTTCTTGAGCTCTTTCTGCTGCCATTTCTTCATATATTTCACGAAGTCCAGAAAGTTGTTTCTCAACACTTTCTAGTTGGGTTTTGTATTTATTAGCTTCCGTAAGAGCTTCATCAACCTTAGTATCTTTTGTTTCATATTCTTGTTTTAACTGTGTAAACTTCTCTTCTATTTCCTTCATTTTAGTTTTTAATTCACTATTTTCCTTGACAATATCATCAGAATAAGAGGAAAGCTTAGTTAGAACATTAGGTAATTTAGCAAATTTATCCTTAATCTGGTCGTAAAGCTCAATAAACTCTTCTAATGGTGTTTTTTCAAACTCAGACATATTGTTTGACTCTTTTGTGTACAGCAATATTAATTTTGTGTCAAAGGTATTAGCAACATTGGCAAAAACTTATTATGTCTTCACTCAAATCCTCTTTATCATGGATGCAGTTATTCTTTGTGGTGGGCTCGGTACCAGAATTAGGACTGTTACTAAAGATAGTTATCCAAAAGCTATGATACAGCTCGTTGGAAAAACAATTTTGGAGTGGGAGATGTCGTGGTTAAAGAAGCATGGAATAGATCATGCAATATTAGCAGTAAGATACCTTGCAGCTTATATAGAGGAGCAATATGGAAGTACATTTGAAACAGATTATGGGGATATCAATGTAAGTTACAGTAAAGAACGAGACAAATTAGGTTCAGGAGGAGCGGTAAAACATGCAATGGATTTTATTTCCAGTTCTAATGTTATCATAATGAATGGGGACATTATTACAAATTTCAACTTAGGAGATATGATTAAAAAATATAAACGAGATAATAAGCAAGGGTCAATAGCTGTTGCCAAGATGAGGAGCCCATTTGGTATTGTAGAAATTGATGAAAAAGAAGATATTTTGGAATTCAAAGAAAAACCTATTCTCAGTCATTGGATTCATGCAGGAGTGGATATTTTTTCAGCTGAAGTTCTAGATCGATTTCCGGTGAAAGGACAAATGGAAGAGACAATTTTCGTGGAACTCGCAGAAGAAAACCAACTTAAAGCATTCAAGATAGATGAGCATTACTTCTGGAGAAGTATAGATAATCCGAAAGATGTCCTAGAAACCGAAAAACAATGGAAAGGATTAGACTAGAGAAGTGAATTATTTGTAGAAGGATCCCAGTCAAATCTTTTTTGAATAAATGGGACTTTAAAACCTAAATTAAGATATAATTTTTCAGCTCCAGAACTGCTTTGAGCTTGTAAACAAAATTGAGCATTAGGAGATTTATCTAAGACAGTTAAAATATAGTTGGACATGATTTTTGTAGCATAACCTTGCCTTCTGAAACGTTTTTTGGTCCCTACACCATAAAAACCGATAAATTCCTCATATTCAAAGGCACTAAAACAGCTAATATCTTTGTTAAACTTTCTACCGACATAGAAATCTATTCCATGGCATAGCTGTTCATTAACCATAGCAGTGAGATATTTTTTCAAATGATTTGGATAACTAAAAGAATCAAAAAACACATCCACCCACCTATTAGCATTTTTGTCTGTTAAAAGAACCAATTCAACTTCTTCATCTGGTAGAAGTTTACTTCTATTTTCTCTTGTCCAATACATCAAAGAAGTATCAATTGGATAATGCAAGAAATTTTTTTCTCTTAAAATTTTGGAATTTTTACGATAGGTGTCATTGTAAAAAACTTTGACTACGAAGTATTCTTGACCATTATTGAAATAAGAGAGTGCATAAGATAAAAAATCTTCAAAATCTACATCTCCCAAGTGAGTCGGAGTTACATAACTATAAGTTTCAATAGATTTATTCTTGATAAAATATCCAAGATCAGTTTTCGCAACTTCAGAATCAGGCATATAACAATAGAATTCGAATTCATTCAAGTCTAGGCGTTCTCTTAACCTGTTTTTCTCTGAATTGTTTGGCATGTGTTAACACAGAGAAAAGGAGCTTAAAAATAAAGGTTACCTTAGCAACGTCAAAAAATACGTGAGCAAAAAAGATTTAAAGAACAAGTTTTCTTGAACAATGAAGGATATGAGTTTCAGATACAAACAAGAAACAAAAAAGGAATTTTATAAACAGTTAGGCAAAGGACTTGGTGGAGCAATAATCTTACTAATCCTTTTAGGATTTTGGTTAGGATGGGAAGGATTCTATGTATGGTTCTACAATGATGTAGCTCATATTCCAAAAGCTGATAGGATTGGAGATCCACTTTTACTTTGGTGGTTATTAATTCTATTTCCTTTACTTGGTTTAGGAATTGGAATGTTAGTTTCAGGAGGTATGAAAGCTTATAGATTAGCAGCTCCTCCAAAAGAGAAGAAGGAAAAATAAAAACTTCTAGATGAATCAAAAAAGTAAAATGGGAAACATTTGTTTTCAGATATATGAAAGAATTTATAGAGAAAAATTTAGGAATTAATGATTTGTGTTTTGGGTGTGGGGAAGAAAATCCTATTGGTGCAAAATTATCTTTCTACAAGATATCTGATGAATCAGTTGGCTCTACATACTTTGTTCCACAAACTTGGGGAGGGTGGGGGAAAGTCGTTCACGGAGGATTACAAACTGTTCTAATGGATGAGGTAGCAGGGTGGACAGTAATTACATTATTAGAAGAAGCATGTTTAACTATTAAAGTAGAACTGCAGTTTTTTAGACCCTTATACGTTGAAGAAGAAGTTGAGATAATCGGAGAGATTCAAGAACAAAAAGAGAAAGACATTATAGTAAAAAGTTACATCAAGAATAAGGAAGGAGAGATATGTACTCAAGGTTTATTTACATTTAGAAAAGTAACAAAGAAAAAAATAGAACAGATAGCTGGTATTCAGTTTAACAACTAGTATGTTCGATAGCTTCTACAGGACATGCTCCAACACAAGCACAGCACTCAATACAGTCGTCAACGTTGTTTGCAAAGGATTTTTTATCTATTAGTTCAAATACATCTGATGGGCAAACATCCACGCAATCTCCAGCTCCAATACATTTGTCATGATCTATTTTTATTACCCAATCGTCTGAAGTAAATTCTTTTACAACCATAATAATCATATATTCATTTTTTTACTCTCTTTTATACTTTATCCAAGAAGGATAGATTCTTAGATTAACAAAAAGCACAATGATAGAGTATGGGTGTAAACAATACGATTATTGTGATTACAAACTGAACTAGCGAAATAAACAATAGATTAAACAAAATAAATTTAGATATTTTTGATTTAAATTCCTCTCTACCTTTTCTTAGAAAATAAATATGAATACTAAATGTAAAGAAACCTCCAAAACAAAGAATTAATGAAAAAATCAATCCTATTCCAGTTTCAGCATATACTTCGATTAGGCCGTACAATACTATTACTAATAAAGGGAGATGAACAACTAAAAAACTAGCTATTCCTCCTTTTATTTTGAAAAGTTCCCATTCTTTCCGATAAGCAGAATCTATTTCATGAATTATCAATACTATTGAATTGATAAAATATAACCAAAAGATAATTTCTAGCAATATTTGTTGGGTAGATGCTAACATATTAATTTAATATTATGTACATTTTTAAAAATTTGGACAAATGAAGAAAAATTAATTATCTATCAATTAAACTTATATTCATGTCATTTGAAGGAAAGACAGTAATTGTAACAGGAGCTAGTTCAGGTATTGGATTAGCTACTGCAAGAGCTTTTAGGAGAGAAAACGCAGATGTTTTAATGGTAGCTAGATCTGCTACTAGATTAGAAGAGATAGCTAAGGAGATAGATGCAAGATATATTGCTATAGACATTACACAAGAAGGTGCTGCTGAAAGAATAGTTGGGGATGCGGTAGTAGAAACGGGAAAAATAGATGTTTTGGTAAATTCAGCAGGGATAATACGTTCTGGAAACATTATGAACACTCCAATACATGAATTTGATTATATGATGGATATTAATTTACGTTGCATTTTTCTATTAATGCAAACAGCTTTACCTTTTCTAAAAGAGAGCAAAGGAAGTATAGTTAATGTCTCAAGTGTGACAGGTTTGAGAGCTTTTCCAAATATTATTGCTTATTGTGTCAGTAAAGCTGGACTTGATCATTTAACCAGATGTTCAGCTTTAGAACTAGCAGAATTTGGTGTTCGAGTAAATGCTGTTAATCCTGGAGTGGTTGTAACAAGTTTACATAAAGAAAGTGGTATGAGTGATTCTCAATATGAAGAATTTCTAGAGCATAGTAAAACAACCCACCCTCTAGGGAGAGTGGGGACTCCTGATGAGATAGCAGATTTAATCTTGTTTTTAACCTCAGACAAAGCTCTTTGGATTACAGGAGAAACTGTAAGTATAGATGGGGGAAGAGCTCTGACTTGTTTCCGTTAAAGATTATATTTTTCTCCTAATTTCTGAAGAATCACATCACCATGGAAATCTTTGAAACCAGCAGGTTTCTCTGTGTGAATAGGCATTACTTTTTTAGGATTAATTTTTCTAACCATCTCTTGGATATCATATCCTGAAGCATGACCAGAACAATGAAGTTGTTTGTAAGGATAAAGGTTAAAGAACTTCAACCAATTATCTGCTTTTCTCTGATCTAATTCCATTTCCTCATCAACTGGTTCTGTTACAGATCTGATGTAAATTGAACCTTCAGGAGGTTGAATATCAAAAAGATATTTCAATTCTGAAAAATCACATCTAAAGATATACTTGTCTGGATTTGCAGTTAGGTCAGCTGCTGTGACACTATTTTCGCTATCAATATACTCATTTTCCCAAGTGTAATAGTCTTGCATTTGAATCTCAACAGGATAGTTAACATCATTGAGAATCCCCCATCCTTTTTTTGGGATAAAAATTCCAATCTCTTCAACTCTAGGAATATCAGTAACACCATTTTTTTGTAGTTTCTTAAGTGTATAAGCTTGTCTCAAACTTACAACAAGAACACGATCAGTTTGCTTAGCTGCTTCTATAAATGACCTCATTCTATCTAAATCTCTGACTGGAAAATTTACTATTACAAGTCCAGTTACTGGATCAATCAATGGAAAAAGTGCTTGTTGTAAATCTAGTTCACCAAAAGTTGTGGGTTCTCCTAAATTGGTTCCTTCACTTATCAATACTATTGGATCAAAATCCTTTGCTTTCTTGACAAAGTGATCACTGAGGTTTCCTTTTCTTCCATGGAATCTAATGTCACCCGTATAAACAATATTTCCTTCTGAGGTTTCTATTACGAAGGAGTTTGCTCCTGGAACAGAATGATCTACTGGAAAAGTATGTATGGTAAAATCATCAAGTTCAAATTTTGGTTTGAAAAGATTTATCTCTCGAGGGATAGTCGAAGATTTATCTTTGACCATTTTGTTAGTATCCCGTTTACTCACTCGTAATTTGAAAGCTTCTTTGATATGAGTGTATTCATGAAAACCCCATGAAGTCTCTTCAAAAGCTTCAAGAATTCCTTTAGATCCCGCAGAACAGTAAATGGGGATATCTGGCCTAAGGTAGGAAACAAAACCAGCATGATCCAAATGTGGATGGGATAAAACAACACCATCATATTTTGGTTCTTTAGTACTCTCTCTGAATCTGCCTTCGTAGTCTTGACGATAAAGACCTGTTAAATCAGGTAATAATCCGAAATTAATATAATCTTTAACAAAACTCCATCTTCTTGGTTGTAAATAAGGGGTAAAATATTCTCCAAATTTACCAAAACTTAAACCAAAATCAAAGAATAATTTTGTAGAACCATCTTCGATAAGAATTTTGTTCCCTCCGATTTCTCCCACTGCACCATGAAGTGTAATACTAGTCATTAAATGTATAATAATTTTATAATATAAAAATCAAACAGTCAATAAGTAGCTAGTTTTTTAAATTAAGATTAAATTAAAATTGTATGGTATCCAAATTAACAGAATTTTGGAGGAAGAATAGGTCCATACTAGTTCTGTTAATTAAATGGTATTTTCTTATACAAACTATAACACTTATAGTTGTAAGTATAATTTTTCTTAGGTTAATGAACTACATAGGTGCTTTAGCTTCATTTTCTTCAGCTTTTGTTTCAGGTGCAATGACATATGCATTGTTTAGGTTTCATTCAGGAACACTTCTTTAATTTATCATAAATAACTCTTATTTCAGTTTTACAAATTAGAAAGAAGAAACGGAGGATAATATTCTCAGATTCTACTTACTATTATCTCAAGAATATCTTTATCCGCTAGTTCATGTTCTATACCAACTTGTTGACCTTCATGTTCAACTGAGGATCCCCACACTCTACCAAATCTAAAGTGTTTAATAAAACTTGTATGGATTCTTTTAGCTACATCAGCAACAGTTGATCCTTTTAGCATGACGAAAGGTTTCCCATAATCTGTCTTTCCTCCAGGTTTCTTAGTATAAACTCTTATGACATTAAGTTGTTCAAAGAGATTTTTCTTTAATCCTTCAAGGGTTTCTTCAGATTTAATTGTTGTAGGAAAAACCGGGAAATCTGTTTTGGATAAAAGTTCTTGATATCTCTCCTTAGAGCCAGGCAAATCCCCTTTAGTTGCAATAATACCTATTTTGTAAGGAGTTTCTCCGTCAACAATTAACTTGGAATCTTCTAGTTGTTTCATTAGAAAATTGTACTGTTTATCAATATCCATAGATAAATCAATAACCATCATAATAGCATCACTTGTACGGGTGACACGTACTATTTGTTTACTGATTACCCAATCTTCTTTGAAATCCAAGAAACCAGGTAAATCAATAATTTGGATACGGACATCTTCATATTCACAAGTTCCAGCAAGGGCTTCTCTGGTAGTATGGAGATAAGCTCCTGTTTTGACATCAGTGTTAGTAATAGCATTCATCAGCGTACTTTTACCTACATTGGAAAGACCAAAAAGAGCGATACGTCCATCACCAGAAACAGGAATATAGAATGGATCATATTGTCTGCCTTTAGCTTTTGGTTTCTCTTTTATCTCAGCTATCATGGATTCTAATTCTTGAATCTGAAGCTTGAAAACACCGAATTTGTCAAGTTTCTTTTCTCGAATATCTTCGATAATATCCTCTAATTCTGTAACTAGCTCTTCTCCTTCAAGGTTTCTTATTCTTCTTGCAATATTAAATCTATACCATTTGAGTTTGGTACCAGGATGACTACTCATTCAATCACCTCATATTTGTTTGTTATTTTTAATTTTTTGTCTAATTCATTTAATAAGCTCTAAAGAGTAACAGAAAATGTTGAGATGATTAAACACAGAGAACCTGGAAAAACCAAATAACAATATAAACTACCCGCCACTACTTCAGAACCACAGAAATATTAGCGCGAATTCCCTTCGCATGAACTTATACACAAAGTACATGGAGTTGCATTGTTATCACTACATATTCACTTAAAACAAATAAAAAACATTTGACTTTAGGATTTTGTTTCTGAAAATTTTTATAGTATTTACCTTACAGAGATTTGATGCTACTGAAGACCTTTATACATCGTAAAAAAACAAAAAAAATTTTAACTCTTAGTCTAATTCTCTTCTTAGTTTTATTTGGATACTATATTCCAAGAAAAAATAGTTCTGTGATAAATAACGTGTCAATTTTTGCAGATGATTCTGTTTCTACTCACGAATATTTCGAAGGGTATAATTTGTATATTCTAGAGAGAGAAAACACTGAAACACACAGTATAATTGATCGTAAGATTCTGTTAACAGATTTAGATAATAACATCATAAACGAAAAAAAACTAGGCTCAAATAGTGTGTTGTCTGATATTAAATTCATCAATTCTTCAACTATCTTATATGGCGATAATAATGGTATAAGAATGTGGAACATTGAAACAAACGTGAGTGTAGATTTAGGATTTGGAAGCCATCATGAAATAGCATATAATTATCGAAATAATACGTTCTTAGCTCTAGGTGGGCATATAGTAGATATTAATGGAACACTCTACAACTATGATTTAATATATGAATATAATTCAAGCGGAATTCTTGTTAGGTCTTTAGATACTCAAGATTATGTAGAACCTTGGCAAATTTGTCCATATGCTAATGTGATTAATGTAACTATAGATATAACTCATGCCAATTCTATCTCGTTTGACGAAGATGAAAATGCAATATATCTTAATTGTAGAAATACTAATACTTTTTATAAAATTGATTATGCAACAGGAGATTTAATTTGGGGATTAGGGGAGTATGGTAATTTCACGATGTTTGACATATATGGAAATCAGAAAGATTTTCTCTTCTTTCATTGCCATAGTTTAGAAAAGATAGCAGAGAACAAGTTTTTACTCTTTGATAATGATTTCCATAATCAGACGAATGCTATAGATAAGCAATCACGTTATGTTGAAATTACAACTGATTCAGATAAAATGTATGCTAATGTAACACGAGAATGGAACAGTCCAACAGATTACTTTAGCTCTCTCTGGGGGGATTGTAATCTTCTACCAAACGACAATCTGTTGGGTGTTTTTAGTTATACAATGTATCAAGGAAAAGAAATAGGATCGAAACTTGTTGAAGTAAATGAGGAAGGGGAAATTGTCTGGATTCTGGAATCACCTATAGAACAGGAAATAAAATATACTGTGAATAAAGTTGAAAGATTTAGATTCACTCCTTTTGTTTCAAACCCTAAAGTAACCGAAGAAGAAGATAGTATTGGCTTTGACTGGAAGATATGGTATAATTTTAATGCAAAAACAGAATTTAGTGGGGAGTATTATATTTATCTTGATAACCGATTACTATTACAAGATAATTTGACCTTTCCAAAATACTGGCAACCTACACAGGTAAACTGTACTTTAAAGGACTTAGAACCTGGAAATCACATGATTTCAATCATCGTAA
>CAZJUB010000027.1:0-31810 GCA_964549075.1 uncultured archaeon
AACAAATTTATAGATTTGTAACACTCTCTATTCTAAAACATTCAACATCTCGACACCAATTCAACATGTTATTTAAGGTTAGTCTCGCCGACAATAAAAGTCTCGTGTAAAAAAAATAAGAAATAGAAAAATGTAAAAATAGTTAAAAAGAGAAATTAAAGTTGAACGAGTCTATTACAATTTTTACATTTCAACGATGTACCTTCAGTCAACGGATTCTGAGTTTTTGATAAAATGCTTCCACAGAAACAAACATATCCTTTTAATCTTGCAGGATTTCCATAAACAAGTTCATGTTTTCCAACATCTTTGGAAACCAAACTTCCAGCACCAATCATCGCATATTCTCCAATAGTAATTCCGCATATGACAGTAGCATTTGCACCAATAGATGCACCTTTTTTGACATGTGTTTTTACTAACTCCTATTTAGCAGCTGTTGCTCTAGGAAGAAAATCATTGGTGAAACAAACATGAGGTCCAACAAATACGTCATCCTCAATTGTTACACCTTGATATACCGATACGAAATTTTGGATCTTAACATTATCCCCAATAACTACATTAGTATCAATAAATACAGATTTTCCGAAATTGCAATTTTTCCCAATTTTCGCTCCTTTCCTTACTTGTACTAAATGCCACAATTTAGTTCCAGCACCTATGGAGACATCTTCCTCAATAAAAGCTGAAGGGTGTACATAATAGTCTTGGTCTGCGCACATACATCTACAGTTCAATAGAAATAATAAAAATGTTTACTACTTGAAGTTCTTTTATAGTTTCGAGCAGCTTAAACATTCTTTATCTTTTTCAATTTGAAATGTCTCAAAAGTATTGTACTGTAAATCCACATACATAATTTTGTTAACCAGAAGTTTTTCTTCTTCTCTAAAAACCAAGTATTTGATAGCTTCATTAGCTTCAATAATACCAAAAAAACCAGCAATCGTACCCATAACTCCATCTTTGTTTGTTGTTGGATAAGTCCCTGGAGTAGGAATTTCTTTGAACATACACCTATAACAGGCGCTTTTACCAGGAATCACGGTCATCATTTGGCCTTCAAATTGGTAAACACCACCTACAACAAAGGGAATTCCTAGTTTACAGCAAGTATCATTTACTAAGAATTTAGTTTCAAAATTATCGCTAGCTTCAACAACAAAATCGCATCCTGAGATTAATTCCTCTATATTGGAGGGATTCAAAGCCACTCTGTGTTCTGTTATCTGTATGTCTGGATTAAGCTGGGATATCTTTTCAATAGCTGATTTGGTTTTAGCCTTACCTTTGTCGTTCTCATAGTGAAGAATTTGTCTATTTAAATTTGATAATTCAACTTGGTCTTTATCAATAATGATGAGTGAGCCTATACCAGCTGCAGCTAAGTAGTAAATAATGCCAGACCCTAACCCCCCTAAACCGATAACACATACTATACTTGATTTTAATTTTTCTTGTCCTTCAGTTCCAAAATTTGAGATTATAATTTGACGATTATATTTTTCGAGTTCTCTCTCATCTAACATTTTAACCATTAATTAACAATTTAAATTAATATACAATAATCTTTCTGATATGAGGTTATAAAATGTATATGATGCCAAAATATTTAAAATCGTTTCTTCTCAATGGCACAAAGACTAGAAACATGAGGTTTCAACAATGAGAAAGTTAAGGAGTACAATTGTTACTTTAGCTGTATTATTTACAGTCGCAATGTCTTATTCAGTGATGTTTAGTATAGTACAAGCTAATCAATCAGCGGATTTACCGATAATACAACCAGAAAGGACAAACGTAACCGTCCCTTCGACAGAAGACAAGTCATTTACAGGCATAGTGTATGATTATGGAATTAATGCTACTGCATCTGTTAATAGGTCCATAGAAATTCAAACATTTGGAGTATTATCACTGGTTGATTCAATAAAACTAGAAATTGTTGGAAATGTGAATATAACTTACTTCAATTACACTCTACCGAGTATACATACATCTAATATTACATTTGCAGGATTTCGTGTTTCTAATGAATCATATGAAGCTGTTGGTAATAAAACTGCTATGCGTCCATATACTTATCAAAAGAAACTAAATTATACAACATTTGTTATTCCATTAGATGTAAATAGAACAAGTTATGGACAAGGACAAATAATTTACATCAATACTTACTTGGAATTCGCTTATCCTTACACTTTTTGGTTAGAAGGAGGCGAACAAGTACTTCATTATCAAGAGTTAATTTATCCTTTGCTAAATAATATCCCAATAACTAATGGTTCAACGTGGGTACAGAAACAAGGTGGAGATGTGTTTCTCACAGACAGATTAACACCTACCAATGGTACAAACGGGATTCACAATTCGGTAGATACAGATCAAGGTGTAATAAAATGGACAAATATTACAAGACAGCCATTCAATTATTCACAATCATATGATGAAGATGTTTATATGAATGTCTATCTAACTGCTGTCTCTGCTGGTGGAAATACTGAAAATCCAATAAATACTATGTTGTTCAAAGCTACTGAGGTATACCGTAAAATTGAGGTAGATCCCTATGGTCTCATTAAAGTCACTGAATTTCAGAGTCTATACTTTTTCGGGCCTGCAAGACCAGAGAGCGCTAATTTGTATGACAGAAAATTATGGGCATTGAATTCCTTTCCGTTAATATTGCCTATCAATGCTACTGTTCTGAATCTTTATGATGAGGTAGGTTCATTAGATCAAGCATATCAGCTAGATGATCAACAAATGTACAGTCCAGGATCATATAATCAACGTCCCAGTGTATTTCTTGGACATGATGCTTTAGTTATTTTTCCAAGAGATCCACTCTTCAAAGGAGATAAGATGACTTTTACGATTGTATATACCGTTCCTATGGAAGTATATCTTGAAAAAGAACAAGGGAGTATTAATTATAGGTTGAAATTTGAGCCTTGCTCAATTATAAATTGGACAGTAGAGAAATTAAATGTCGACCTGATTCTTCCAAAAGGAGCTGTTTATCATAACATTAGATACAATGATCCCGATCCCTACCAAAACATGATACTAAACTATAACAAAAGATTTGATTTTCTCTCTCTTGGTTTTAAGAGAACTCTCAGCTTTTCGTTTACTAACTTCTCAGGAAATGACAATGCTCCATTGATTGTAGATTTCACTTATTCAAGATTGAATGTTCTTATTACTTACTTCTTCCAAGTTATATCCGTTGGAATTGTATTTGCCATATATCTGGGAATCAGATGGTCAACTAAGAAAACCAGAGAATTAGTGGTAAGTGAATCAGAAAGAGAATTAATTCCAGTTGAAGAGATTGAAGAATTTGTTAAACAATATGAAGAAGTTCTATCTCTTCAAGAGAGATTAAGAGAGACTAGAATTAAAGTCTCTCAGAAGAAAATGAAAGCAAAAGAAGGAAAAGATTTGATTGCAAAACTAGAGAAACGTCTTAGAGCTGAGGAAACAAATCTAAAACAAACAAAAGATGCTCTAGTAAAACATGGTGGCAGATATAAGCAATCAGTTCAGAAAATTGAAATTGCTGAAAGAAAGCTCTATGAAGAAAGAAGAAATCTTCGTATCCTTCAACAAGAATATAGAGTTAAGAAAACTACAATAACTAGGGAATCCTATATAAAAATGTTCCAAGATAGACAACAAACCATAGAGAAGCTAAGAAATGATATAGATGGTGAGTTATTGTCTCTTAGAATGTTATTGGAACCATAGTCGAAGCATATTCTTTTTCTTTTCTTTTATTTTTCACTTATTTTTGTGTTAAGGCAATCTGAAAAAATTTATAAGAACAAGCTATATTTGTAAATTACCAACAATTAGGGTCTACAATGCATCTTGAGAGTATAACAGAAAGTGCCGAAACAATTGGAAAAGAAGTCCCAGGGCTATCTGACGTTGCAGAAGAACTTGCCCAAGTTTTAAAGAATGGTAGGCTTTTGCTCAATAAATTGTTCGATCTCTGTAACAGAATCGGTTTAAATATAGATTTAAGTCCTGAAGAACAAAACGAAATATCTCTAAAGGTTGCATTAGTTACTGACCCAGACCAAGTTTTTCAATATGCCAGAGTAGTTCAACTGGTTTTTCAATTAAACTACTTTTCTAAATGTTATGAAAAAGCACTTGGATTTGCAAAATTACCTAATATTATAAAGAAAGAAGCGGTATCTCTCCACAAGAAAATTGAAGAATTTCGTAGATTAGTGGAGAAGGAATATGTTGCGAGCATCTAAGTAAAACTACTTTTTCTAAATTTACGCAACGTTTTTTTATATTGTCAACAATTTACTAGTGTGTATTCTCTAAGAATCTCCCCCGAAAAACTTGTGAAAATGATTGATCACACAAATTTGAAACCCTTTTCTTCTAAAAAGGAAATTAACAAACTTTGTGAAGAAGCACTTAAGTACAATTTTGCAGCAGTATGCGTGAATTCAAGCCATGTTGCATTTTGCAAAGATATTATTAAAAAATCAGAAATTGGTCTTGCATCAGTAGTAGGATTTCCTCTTGGAGCATGTACAACTCAAACAAAAGAATTCGAAACTGCTGAAGCTGTAAAAAATGGTGCTAACGAGATAGATATGGTCATGAATATAGGAAGTTTTAGAGACGGAGATTATACTGCTGTTGGTAACGACATTGCTAAAGTTGTACAAGCAGCTGATGGTGCTAGTGTAAAAGTTATACTTGAAACAGGTTTTCTAACAGATAATCAAATTGTTAAAGCATGTGAGATTGCAAAAGAATCCGGTGCTCATTTTGTAAAAACCTCCACAGGTTTTGGTCCAATGGGTGCATTCTATGATCATGTTGTTCTTATGCGTAAAACAGTTGGAAAAGAGTTAGGTGTAAAAGCTGCAGGAGGTATAAGAGATGCAAGAACAGCTGTTAGATTGGTAAATGCGGGGGCAAATAGATTGGGGGCTAGTGCCGGAGTAGCAATTATAAAAGATTTAACCAAAATTATAGAAGACGGTGAATGGTTTCTTTCTAGTGAAGATAAACCCGAGGATATCTACTCTTGGGGTGCTGCTGACTCAAAAAAACAACCTAAAGATGTGTATGATTTTTATATGCAAAAGAGGAAAGAGTTTAAGAAAAGTTAGCTAAGAGAGTAAAAATAATGAAGCGTTTTGATGATCGAAAGTTAAAGCCAAAGTTAACTCCTATGATGCAGCAGTGGCAAGATATCAAAAAACAATATTCAGATTATATCATATTCTTTCGAGCTGGAGATTTTTATGAAACCTTTAACGAAGACGCTAAGATTGCTTCAGAAGTTTTGAATATAACGTTAACTGCAAGAACAATAGGAGAAAAGAAGTTTCCACTGGCGGGAGTGCCATATCATGCAGTAGATTCGTATATTGCAAAAATGGTAGAGAATGGTTATAAAATCGCAATAGTAGAACAACTTGAAGATGCCAAGGCTGCTAAGAAATTAGTTAAGCGCGGAGTAGTGCAATTAATAACAAGAGGTACAATAACACTTCCAGAATCGTTAAGCAGAGGTCAGAATAATTATCTTGTTGCAATCAACAAATTCAGTAATATTTATGGTTTAGCTGCACTTGATTTATCAACAGGAGAATTTTTAGTATCAGATGTTGAAGGAGATAAAGCTCTAAATCTCTTGAATGTTGAATTGTCTAGATTAAAACCTTCTGAGATAATATTAGAGGAGCAATTGAGTAAAGAGCTTGAAGAATTGAGGGAAAACACCAAAATAACAAAAACCTTTAGAGAATTCTATTACTTTGATATAGAACAAGGTTCAAAAGATCTCTGCTCACTCTTCCAAGTTCTTAGTTTGGACGGTTTTGGGGTTAATGAGAGTTACCCTTCAATAGGAGCTGCTGGAGCTATATTAAGATACATTAAAGAGACTCAGATGAGGGAAAGTTTTCCTAGTATCACAAAGATAAGTCAAATTAAAAGCCAAGATTTTATGATCTTAGATTCGAGTACCATACGTAATTTAGAGCTTATTGAGAATCTCCAAGCTAGAACAGAATATGGTACACTAAGAAAAATATTAGATAACACTAGAACATCACTTGGATCTCGTTTACTTACCAATTTTATTCTACGACCTAGTTTAAATAAAGAAACCATTCAGGAGAGATTAAATGCAACGGAAGAATTTGTTGATGATAGCATAGCAAGAGAAGAAATTCGAGGTATTCTAAACAAAATGAGTGATATAGAGAGGATAACAGGGAGAGTCTGTTTAGGTAGAAGTAAACCAAGAGATTTAATTGCACTTAAAAACACCCTTGAGTTGATTCCAGATATTCGTTCAATCCTCTCGAAATTTAATTACTCTTTACTTAAAAAAATACATGAAAAAATTGACCCATTAAAAGAAGTAGTAGAAATTATAGATACAAGTATAGCTGATGATGTACCTACTAGTATCAAAGATGGCGATGTAATTAGAGATGGATATAATGATGAACTTGATGAATTAAGAAAAATCCAGAGGGGGGGAAAAACGTTCTTAACATCTTTAGAAGCAAGAGAAAAAATCAATACAGGAATAAAAAATCTGAAAGTTCGATTCAACAAAGTTTTTGGTTACTATATTGAACTCCCAAGGACTGTATCAGACAGTGTTCCAGCACATTATGAACGAAAACAAACATTAGTAAATTCTGAACGTTTTATTACACCAGAGCTAAAGGAATATGAAGAAAAAATTCTCAACGCTGAAGAAAAGATATTAGAAATAGAAGAGGAACTTTTTTACAACATATTAATGCAAATAGCAGAATATGCAACCGTTATTCAACAAGATGCTCATCTAATTGCATTATTAGATGTAGTTTCTACATTTGCTCAGAACGCTGTTTACTATGATTATGCAAAACCAGAGATAACTGAAGAAGACATACTGGAAATAAAAGATGGAAGACATCCTGTTGTTGAAAGATTATTACCTCAATCAAGTTTTATTCCTAATGATATTTCTATTAAGAAGAATGAAGAGAGAATATTGATAATAACGGGTCCAAATATGGGCGGAAAATGTGTTAAATCAAACACCCTCATTTTCACTGAAGAAGGAATGCTACCAATCATTAGATTTAAACCTGAAGGCATAAAAGAAGGAACTTTTGAGGAAGTAGAAGTAAACCTAATAAGCACAAATAGTATCGCAAAAACTTCACATTTTTACTCTGATGGAGTGAAAAATACGGTAATAATCAAAACAAGAAGAGGTTATAAGATAGAAGGAACTTTGAATCATCCAATTCTTGTGAGAACAAAAACAGGTGAAGAACTATGGAAAAAACTAGAAGATATACAGATGGATGATTATGTAGCAATTAACCGAAAAAATGACTTGTGGGGAAAGAAAATAGATTTTAATTATCAGACAGGAGTATATCCTCGTCAGGTAAAAATACATCCGCTACCAAAATCATTAGATAAAGATCTTTCATATTTAATAGGATTATTGATTGGGGATGGAACTTTAACATATGAACAATCGTTTTATCTATCAACAGCTGATGATTTCATTAGTAAAGAGTTTACTAGAATTTGTAAGAAGTTGTTCGAGTATGATGTAAAGGTTAAGGGGAATGGAAAGGATCATTATGTTGCAAGCAGACAGATTAGAGAGTTCCTTTTATTCCTTGGTCTGGGACATAAAAAAGCACATGAAAAAGAAGTACCAGAGATAATATTACAATCTCCCAAAAGTATGGTTATAGCATTTCTTCAAGGTTTATTTGATACTGATGGTACTGCAGGTAAGAGATATGGGAAAGTCAGTTTATCTACAACTTCAGAAATACTGGCAACTCAGATACAAATCATCCTTCTGAATTTTGGAATATTAAGTTCATTAAAAATAAAGAAAACTAAATCAAGACCTTGTTTCGAAGTTAGAATTACAGGTGGCGATTCAGAAATTTTTTATGACGTAATTAATTTTCGTTTAGAGAGAAAAAGAGAGAAATCAAAGTTAGTACCTCAAAAAAGAATGACAAATATTGATAGTATTCCGTATCTTGAAAGTGATTTGTTGAAAATCAAAAAAAGATATCTTGAATCTAGTTCAAAAATTCCCAGTGTAAGAAGGTTAAAATACCAAAAAAGAATCGCAGGAGTTTTCGATAGTTATTTGAGACAAGGAAGAAATGTTTCTTATCTTAAACTAAGAGAATTAATCGAATATTTTACTAAAAATAACATAAACTGTAAAGAATTAGAGAAAATTAATAATAAGCATTATTTCTATGACAAAGTTGCAATTATAAATAAGTCAAAATCTGAGGTATATGATTTCAGTATTCCTGAAACTAATGCATTTATTGGAAATGGATTTGTTAATCACAACTCTACTCTACTTAGACAAGTAGCGCTCATAACTTTAATTACACAAATTGGAAGTTTTGTTCCAGCTAGTTCAGCAAAGGTAGGATTAACTGATAGGATATTCACTAGAATAGGTGCTCACGATGTACTTGTTGAAAACAGGTCTACTTTTATGGTTGAGATGTATGAATGTGCAAATATTCTCAATAATGCAACTGAAAGGAGTCTAGTTATCTTAGACGAGGTAGGAAGAGGTACATCAACCTATGATGGAGTTTCTATTGCATGGTCAATTACTGAATACTTGCACAATAAAATCGGAAAGGTTGGGCCTAGGACCTTGTTTGCTACCCATTATCACGAATTGATTGATTTAGAAAATAAACTTCCAAGAGTTAAAAATTACCACGCTTCTGTCAGAAACATCAAAGGTGACATTCATTTCCTATATAAGTTGAAGGAAGGGGGAATAAGTGAAAGTTTTGGTATTCATGTTGCCTCCTTAGCTGGATTACCAAAAGAAGTAATTGATAATGCCAACAACATGCTTTCTCATTTCCATAAAAATGGTGAAATAAAAGATCTAAAGATTACTCCTGCAAAAGGTGATGATGAAGCTAGAAAATTAAAAATCAATAAATTTGAAGAGTTAATAAAGGAAATCTCACAAATAGATTTAGATGAATTAAAACCCATAGATTCACTTAATAAACTAGATGAGATTAAGAAAAAGAGTCAAAGAATTCTGAAAGACAAATAATAATAAAAACCATCATGTCTTCTTAGCTTTAATAAAACAAACTATTATTGTGGTTCTATGAAAAACAAAATACTTGAGCTTGATAGTTTTACAATAAATAAAATAGCTGCTGGAGAGGTAATAGAAAGACCAGCATCTGTAGTTAAAGAATTAGTAGAGAATGCAATAGATGCCCAAAGTGATCTAATTAAAATAAATATTCAGGAGGGAGGTAAGAAACTAATTGAGATTATAGATAATGGAGAGGGAATGGTGCATGATGATGTATTGTTAGCTGTCAAACGCCACACAACAAGTAAAATAAAAAACGCTGACGACCTATTCTCAATTAATAGTTTAGGGTTTAGAGGAGAGGCTCTTGCTAGTATAGTTGGTGTAGCTCAAGTAGAGATATTTACTAGAACTAAAGAAGATGAAATTGGAACTCATCTAGTGGTTGAAGGAGGGAATGTTATTTCTGATAAAAACATATCAACGCCTATTGGTACGCGAGTAATAGTCAAAAACTTATTTTACAATGTACCTGTCAGAAGAAAATTTCTCAAAACAATATCAACTGAAGTAAACCACATTACGGAATTTATTACTAGATTAGCTCTTTCTCAACCTTCAATTTCGTTTTCACTCGAACATAATGGGAGAGACATACTTACTGCACCTAAAGGTGATTTACTTTCACAAATAACAGCAATATTTGGGGAACAGATTGCTAAAGGATGTATTAAATTAGGTAAAGAAGAAGATGGTTACAAGGTTCAAGGATATATTACAAAACCAGAATTTTCCAGAAAGTCAAGAGACTACATTTATACTTTCGTAAATAAAAGGCATGTTTCAAATAAAACGATAGCAGACGCAATTCTACGAGGTTATAGTACCTCAATTCCACATGGAAGATTTCCAATAGTTTTTCTTTATTTAACTCTTCCAACTGAAGAAGTTGATGTTAATGTTCATCCAACTAAAAGAGAAGTAAGATTCATTAAAGATTCACAAGTATATGGTTTAGTTGATTCTGCAATCAAAGAATCTTTGGAAAAAAGTGGTTTAGAGATTTTTAAGAGAATAGCTGAAACCAGATTCAAACCCACTACACTTACAAACATCAGTAAAGCAAAATCTAAGACAGTTTCGGGCGTTAAATCCAAATCTGCTCCAGCTATAAAAACACAACAGCAAAAATTTCAAATTACAAGAAGCAGAGAACAAAGGATTGATTCTTTTCTCCCTACATCTAAAGCTGGAAAAACCAAAACTGATGAAACCATTCAACATAAAGTAGGGATTAGAGTACTTGGAATTGTCAAAGAAACATACATTATAGCAGACACAATAGAAGGTCTATTCTTGTGTGATCAACATGCGGCTCATGAAAAAATCAACTATGAGAGATATGTTGATCAGTTAAAAAAGAAGAAAGTAAATACTCAACAATTACTATCTCCTGTTACAATTACTCTCAAACCTTCGGAATTCGAGATAATAGATGATATTCGAGAGAATATGGGGCCATTTGGTTTCGAGATAGATGTTTTTGGGAAGAATGAGATTATTCTTCGTTCCATACCAACTATTATGGGAGTTTCTATAGACCATGCTGTTGCTAAGGATATTATCGATATAATAAAAGAAAATGTGGCTGAAATAAAGGAGGAGCTTCAAGTTGAAGATTTGAATTTCATTAAAGATTTAGTGGCAATTTTTGCTTGTAGAAGATCAATTAAAGCAGGAGATAAAATTTCTATACAACAAGCAGAAATTTTACTTAAAGAATTACTATCATTAAAAGAACCTTTTACTTGTCCTCATGGGAGACCAACCATTATTATATTGAATGAAGATTATATAGAAGAACTTTTCAAAAGAGACTATAGATAGAGTGATTATTATGGAAAACAAAATTGTGTTGAATATAAGAAAATTCGTAAAAAAGATCGATAGATCAGCGGGGATTCAATTAATTATGATTTGTATGACCCTTGTTGCATTTATTATTCTCCTCTATATTCAGCAGTACTTACCCAGCTTTGAAGGTTCTCAATCTAAACTTATTATTGTTGATGTTCTATTAGGAATTGGTTTAATAATTGAATTTGGTTATTTCATCTGGCACACTAACAAATATGGAACAGTTGAGGAGACATCAGAGATTAATCAAGTAAAGGAAGTTGAAAAACACTCAGAAACAGACAATATTGAAAAAAACCAAGTAATAATTGAAACAGAAGAAGAAGGATAAATCGCCTTATGAAGTTTAATTATTATTCTTTCTTTTCCCATAGATTTCTTCTATTTTTTCCGGAGATAACATAACAGGTATACTTTCCTTTATCTCATATTCATGCTTCTGGTTATCTTTACAGTAAATTTTACCAGCTTGAATATCGATTTGAAAACACTCTTTGCAGTCTTCAAGAGTCACGTGTTTTTTGATTGAATCCTTTGATTTAACTTCTTCTTCCCCAGCTTTGTTAATAGTAACTAACATATACTGTTTGTAATTACAGAAAAAGCCGCAAATAACGCCAGTACTTGGATTCTCTAATGGGAGAGAAATATCTTCTTTCTCCTTAGATTCTTTAGAAATTTCTAATTTCAAAGGCCATGCTTTATCAATTGGACAGACTAGTAAATCCATTAATCTATGTTTCATTAATTTTCTTTTGAATCGCTTAAATAATAATCTTACTATCAAAAATTTCTTCTTGGCAATTACTGTTATTATCTGAATAGTGATGTAATAATATCGTGATTTAATTTTTCATATCTTTCTAGAGAACCTATATCCTCCCAGAAAACATTATTTGGAGTATAAGCAGACATTTGTCCTTTTTCAGCGAATTGAGAGAAAATATCTCTTGATAAATCTATATTTGTGTTTTTATCAAACTCATCTAGATAATCAAAAACAATTGGTTCTAAAACACTTATTCCTGTATTAACATGAATTGGTATTTCAGGCTTTTCTGTGAATTTTGTTACTTTATTCTCTGTATTTATTTCAGCTGTACCAACTCTTAATTTCCACCCTTTTGATGCAAAAATCGTTGCCCAAGTTTTTTGTTTTTGATGAAAAGATAGCATAGATGTAAAATCAACATTAGTGATTATATCAGAATAGTAGACAATAAGTCTTTTTTCTTTTAAATGATCTTTAGCATTGATAAGGGCTGTTCCTGTTCCTACTGGACCAGGTTTATCTGGAACATAAGTAAGGTTCATACCCAATTTACTTCCATCCCCAAAATACCCCTCAATTTGCTCTTTCTTGTAATTTACTAAAAGAACGATATTAGATATGTTGTGCTTTTTAAAGTGTTTAAGAACATATTCTAAGATAGGCACTTGATCTACTCCAACAGGTAACATTACTTTCTGTATGTAATAACTTAATGGCCTCATTCTGGTACCTTCGCCACCACAAAAGAGAACTCCAACTGTATCGCACATCTCAAACGAGTTATTAAAACCATCCTTGATATTTCTTGTGTTCTACACATGATATTATTACAAAAAATTGATTGAAGCCATACTTTTTTCAGCTTAAGAAATTCTTATTAACTCTGAAAACGTGTTATTAAACATGGATACTTCTAAAACATCTACATTAGATGAAATTGCTCAGAAACTTAAAGACAATATTGCTGGATATTATTGGAAAGGAAGAGGTAATAGACAATCATTCAGAGAAGACATTAAGAACCTTGTAAATAATGAAATTCTGACAAAAGATGAATATAATTATCTTCTAAAAAATGAACGTAGAGTACTAGTTAAAACACAGTTAATTCATCTCATTCCAGAACTGCAATCACAAGATGTTATTGAAAAAACACTCAAACATCTCTCTAATGTTATTTTCAACAAAAAATACAAAGAAGCAGAAACAAGAAAAGAAACTTTAGAAAATCAGTTATTATCTCAAATATCTGAACATCTTAATTCCACACTTCATCCTAAAGTAACAACGATCAATGAAGCATTCACTTTTATTAGAAGTTTGATTGAGGAAAGTTCAGATTTATCTCAAGAATATCTGAAAATCTCTAACCAACTTTTGGAAATAAGAGATGTCTTTTTAGAACAAGGTAAAAGTCCAATGTTATTACATGAGTTGGAAAAGATGTCAACTAAGTTAATTTTTGCTTCAAAAAGTAATAACCCTGAAGACCAGCCTAAAAAAGAAGAACTTATTTCAATGTTAAATGACATACAAATTAGCTCGGGAGTTTCACAGTAAAAAAGTATTATTTTTCACAAAATACTGCTTTTTCTAAACTATTTAATGAAAACCATTTTATAATTAAGTATAAGTTAATGTTTGAAATTGATGTTTGGAGAGAAAAAAACTTGAATAGAATCAAAACCATTGCATCAGAATCAGTTACAGAAGGTCACCCAGACAAAATCTGTGATCAAATATCAGACGCAATTTTAGATGCGATTATTGAAAAGGATCCTGATGCTCATGTTGCATGTGAGTGTTTTGTAACAACTGGACTTGTACTCATTGGTGGAGAGATAACAACCACCAAACCAGTTATCATAGATTATGAAAATATTGTTCGTTCAACAATCAAAGAAATAGGGTATGATGATTCAAGTATCGGATTTGATTACCGAGGTTGTGCCATCATTAACACTATTCACTCACAATCACCAGATATTGCTCTAGGAATAACAAAAGAGCAAATTGAAAGACAAGGTGCAGGAGATCAAGGGATTATGTATGGTTATGCAACAAATGAAACACCAGAATTCATGCCTTTACCAATTGTTTTAGCGCATAAACTGACCCAAAAACTTGCTGAAGTACGTAAAAAGGAGATTTTGCCCTTTCTTAGACCAGATGGTAAATCACTAGTAGCTGTTGAATATAAAAACAATCAACCATTTAGAGTTTCAGCTATTGTAATAGCAGCACAACACACAGAAGAAGCTACTAATGCAGAGATAGAGGAAGGTATAAAAGAAAAAGTGATAAAAACTGTTGTTAATCCAGATTTATTGGATAAAAATACAAAGATTTTCATTAATAGTACTGGGAGATTTGTGATAGGTGGTCCTTATGGTGATGCAGGATTAACTGGAAGGAAGATCATTGTAGATACCTACGGTGGTGTTGAATCTCATGGTGGAGGTGCTTTCTCTGGAAAAGATCCTTCTAAGGTTGATCGTTCAGCATCATATGCAGCAAGATATGCTGCAAAGAATATTGTAGCTGCCGGTTTAGCTGACAAATGTGAAGTTCAAGTCTCCTATACTATAGGTGAAGCTGAACCTTTAGCAATAAATGTTGAGTGTTATGGTACAGAAAAAATAGATATAAACAAACTTCAAGAAGCTGTTTTGAAAACATTTGATTTTAGACCAGGAAAAATAATTGATCATCTTGATTTGAAAAGACCAATTTACAAAAAAACATCTTGTTATGGACATTTTGGAAGGAATCTACCTGAATTTACTTGGGAAAAAACCGATAAAGTTGATGAATTGAAAGAATTTTTGAATATGAAATGATTGATAGAATATATCGTTTATATTTACAAACATTTTTTATCTACTAATTGTTATGTCCGGAAGTATGTGTCCGAGTGAAAGCTCTAAAGCCAAACAGATAATTGTAAAAATCTTGTCTGATGAGAAACCTAAGACAGTAAGAAAATTATCTGAAAGAGCAATAGAACTTTCAAAAGTCGAAAAAAACACCATTTACAACATAATAAGACAAATGGAGAAGGATGGAGAAATACAGTTAGGTTCTAAGAAGATTCAAAGGGAATTACCTAAGAATATATCGCAATATCTTATGAATTTCAATTATTATTCAATAGAATTTTGGGGTATAATCACGCTTACACTGTTCTTCTTCTTAACCGCACTATTAATTCCACCAAATTCTCCTGTATTTTTTCTAAGAGTAGCTATGGGAATTATATTTGGAATTATAGTGCCAGGATGGACAATAAGTAATGTTATTTTTCCCAAACTCTATGAAACAATTGATCAAATTGAGAGATCGTTAATAGCTATTGGAATAAATATTGGAACTATGATATTTGGAGGTTTGATTTTAGATCAAATCTGGATTATTGATAATTTACCATTTGTAATCGTTCTTGGTTCTCTTACTATCGTCGCAGCTCTAATTTCAATGATAATAAGAATATTAATCGGATCTGGAAAAATGTCTTTGTTTCATTCTATGGTTAAAGATAGAATTTCTAAGAAGGTTAGGAAGGATGAAAAAAGGGAGTAAAATTATATTAATTATTGTTTGTTCTTTTTTACTTACAATAACTATAGCATCCTCTGCTGAAGCACAAACTCAGCAAACTGCGCTTCTTGCGATTCAACAAGCTGAAAGTAAGTTATATGAAACAATTTCTTTATTGGAAGATGTTTCAACAACAAAAATTGATATCCGAGATTTAGTAAAAAACACTGATGATGCACGTCAATTAATCTTTATTGCTAAGGACCAATATAACAATGCTAATTTTACTGAGGCACAAGAAAAAGCTTCTGAAGCAATTGAAGAGCTTAATTTAATCATGAATGAATTAGAATTGAGAAAAGATACAAAACAACAAAATAATACAATCTTATATTCTCTTCTAGGAGTTTTTTCAGCTATCTTTATTGTTCTGTTCTTCTTTTCTTTACATAAATGGATATACCCTTGGTATATTGAAAAAAGGAATGAAGAGTATGGTAAATTAATAATAAAATATAATGAAGAAACGGAGATTGAGAGAAAATGATTAAGAAAATTAAAGCTGGACAGAAAAAGAGATTACTAACTTTATCATTTTTTTCAGTACTCATTATTTCTATAATAGCCATAGCATCTAGTGTTTTCTTTCAAACATCTAATGGAAATTTAACCGAGCTGTCTCTTTTGACATATAACAGTTCATCACAGATTTTTGAAGCAGATAGATATCCTGATACGCTTGAAGCAGGTGAAAACGAAACTATATTTTTCATGGTCAAGAATTTCGAGAATATAGTCAAATATTATCAAGTTCAGATAAAAGCAACAAAAATTTCTCAATATATATCTTATGAATATGCTTTGAATTCAACAAATTCGTATACACTTTATAGAAATGACACTTATGAGAAGATTCTCTCTCCTGCAACTACAAGTGAAAAAAAAGACAGTAGAACATTCTCTGGCGATTACATCTGGGGTCCTGTAAATGTCACTCTTTACTCTAATTCATTACTAGAAGCTGTTTTGGAAGGTGAAGAATATGTGAAAATAGTATTTGAACTGTGGGAATTTAACACTGTAAATTCTAGTTTCATATATTCTGGAATTTTCACTTTACTAGAACTGCTCTATATTTATTAAGGTGAGATGTAATGAGTGTAAAGATACTAGTATTAGCAGACATTCATAATCAGGAGATAACACTAAGAAGCATTTTACAATCCTTAGAAAAAATAAATGAGCACCCAGATTATTGTGTAATTGCTGGAGACATTACTAATTTTGGAACGATTCAAGATTTGGAGAATATGGTGAATTTGATTGTTATGCAAATCCCCAAAACATTTTATGTTGTTGGAAATTGTGATCCGCTTATTAATAATAACTCTTTAAACAGCGATGCAATAAATGTGGATGCTAAAATTTACGAAATTGAGTTCTTCTCAATTATAGGATTTGGTACGCATAAACCTATATTAGATAGAAAAAAGATAAAAAAACTTCATAGAACTAATAAACAAGTATGTTTACTAACACACACACCCCCATTTAATACAGCTGCAGATATAGTATCGTTAAATAGACATGCTGGTTCTAAACAAATCAGAGAGTGTATTGAGAAGAATAATAACATATTTCTATCAATTTCCGGTCATATACATGATTCTCCAACTATATCAGAACTAAATGGTTGTATTATTGTAAATCCTGGTTCTGTCACCACAGGAAATTTTGCAATTATAGAAGTTCAAACAAATTTTAAAGTAAAGGGGAAAATATACAATTTACATGAGCTGTAAATAAAATGATACCAACAAAATATAAAACAAAATATATTCACTCGAACTCTAAACTTATAGAAGTCATTTCCAAAGCTTATAAGATAGTTAAAAAAGAACTTTATACAGAAACGAATAAGAAATTTCACTCTCTAGAACACACACTAAGAGTAGTAAATACTTGCATTTCTCTTTCTGAAGAACTAGATGCTTATTTTGATATAATTATTATTGCAGCTCTGTTCCACGATATTGGTCGTCCTATTGAAAGTCAAACAGGAAGATGTCACGCTGAGATTAGTGCAGAAAAAGCTAAACAATTCCTGATGCAAGAAGGATTAACAAATCTAGTAAGAGATGTTTCAGATGCAATTTTATCACATAGGTTTAGCAAGAATATTGATCCTGTTTCTTTGGAAGCTAAGATACTCCAAGATGCAGATGCACTAGATGCTTTAGGTGCTACAGGACTTTATAGAACATTAGGATTTAGCTTCGAGAGAGGATTGGATCTTGATGAATCTATAGAGCATTTCCATGACAAACTATTCAAATTATCCAAACGAATGCACTTTTCATCATCCAAGAAAATAGCAGAAGAAAAAGAAAGAATTCTATATGATTTTATGAATGGTATAGCTTTAGATAAGAAAAATTCTGATTTTAAATTACTAATAAATCGAATAAAATGATTTAGGCAGAGAAGAAGAATTTTAAATATACCTTAAACTATAATTTCTACTTGAATAAGAGTTAAGACTAGGTGAACATATGAGCACTCTCAACAAAGGTGACATTGTAAATTTAAATTATACAGGAAGGACTAAGGAAGATAACAAAGTGGTTGATACTACTATAGAGAGTATTGCTAAGAAAGAAGGAATTTATGATGAAAAAGTTATCTATCGACCTTTCACATTGATTATAGGAAAACACTGGTTACCAGCTGGTTTAGAAGAAGCATTAATCGGGATGAAAGAAGGTCAAAAGAAAACAATTGAAGTGGATGCTAAAAATGGTTTTGGACTCAGAGACCGATCCAAGATAAGATTAATCCAAAGAAGAGAATTTCAAAGACACCAAATCAAACCTAAGGAAGATATGAAAGTAGAGATAGGAGGTCAAACAGGGAGAATTCTCAAAGTATCAAGTAGTAGGGTAAAGGTGGATTTTAATCATGATTTAGCTGGAATGGATCTCATCTATGATGTAGAAATTATTAAGAAAGTTATTGATATTAAAGAACAATTCATCTGTTTACTTGAAAAAAGATTACCTGGAGTTGATTTTTCCTCAACTAAAATCACTTTAAAGAATAAGATTATTGAAGTAGAGTTACCAAAAGAAACACGCTTTATGGAATATATTCAATTCATTCGAAACGGTGTTACTAGAGATTTGGGAGAAATTACCAACAAATACGACAGGGTAACTTTTATAGAACATTATGATATAGAAAAGAAGAAGTAGTAAGTTCAAATTAATTCTTTACTTTTTTCCCCTCTACCAAGACAAGTTTGTAATCTAGAGGACAATTCATCTCTTTTATTACTTTTAATATTTTGACTTTGGTGGTTGTTGAGTATTTATCCAAGATACAATAATCATAATTATCACAAAGAACTTCCATACAATCAATTGGATCTCTTGTAACAATCACATCGTCTAGATATTTCTGATGTTTAACTGATAGTTTATCATTGATTTGTTTCAACTCGCAAACAATCATCATAGTATTATCTATCATACAAGGATGTTCTTTCTCCCTAACCTTTGTAACTTCGTAAGTACTACCTTTTTCTAATGAATTTACACATACAGCAAGAAACTGACATTTTTGACAAGTTTCAGTACCTCCAAGATGTATAAATTGATATCCTTTTTGAGCAACACTCTTAGGAATTAGTGAAATAACCATTCTGTAGTAAATAGAAAGTGAAGTGTTTTTTAACATTCTTAATTGAGCTTTAGTTTATAACACCAGTTAGAGCAGCAACATTAACCGCAGCTTCTCTTGTTAAACCATCTTTTCCTAAAATAGTATAACGTTCAGGTCTTATACTATGAGCAATTTCTAACGCATTAATCACTTCTTCATCTTTCAATCCAAGTTCTTTAGCAGTTACAGGTAAGCTCAATTTAATCATGATAGCCCTTATTGCTGTCCAATCAAGATTGTGTAGATAAGCCATCATAATAGAACCTAATGCACACTGTTCTCCATGTAGTGCAGGTTTCTCTGCGATAGAATCCAGAGCGTGGCTAAACATGTGTTCCGATCCACTTGCAGGCCGGGATGATCCAGCTACACACATGGCAAGAGAACTACTGATAAGTGCTTTTACTACAATTCTGCTATAACCTGAAATTTGACTTCTAATTATATCTGCATTCTTTGTTATTAACTTGACTGTCATATCTGATAAAGCAATAGAATATTCGCTTATTATTTCGTTTTTTAGTCTATGAGCTAACATCCAATCAGCTATTGCTGTTTCTTTCGCGAGTAAATCTCCACATCCTGCAGCTGTAAATTTGTAAGGTGATTCATCAAGAATGTTAGTATCTGCTACGACAGCTATTGGAGGTAGTGCCTGAATAGAGTGTCGTTTATCAGATCCCATAATAGAAGCTCTTGAACTAGCTACACCATCGTGACTGGCAATGGTAGGTATAGAAATAAAACGTTGTTTTGTTTTAAAAGCAACTGATTTAGCAATGTCTATAGGTTTTCCTCCACCTAAACCAATAACAAAATTTGGCTTTATTTCTTTATGAATATCGACTTGTTTATTCACTTCATTCATTGTACTGTTTTGAATAGCACTAGTAAAAAACTCAATATTACTATCATTTAAGATATCCTCTACATCTTTAGCAATCCTTGTACGAAGAAATTCATCTGTTATTAACAACACTTTCTTTTCTAAAGATAAACGTTGTATTACTTCAGGAATGCTTTTTAGCATGTCTGATCCCAAACAGAGTAAAGTTGGAAGTTCGATGAATTTGAATTCATTGGTTACACTGTTCATCTTAAAGGTGAATTTTAATAGGTTACTTTTATATTTTAACCTAAAATAAACAAAATTACAGAAGGATTTGTTTCATATGGTCGAAGATTTAGGAGATGTTCACAAGTTAGGAAAAGAATTAGGATATCTTCCATATATGATTGACCGATATTTATCACTACTTGGTGAGGAGGAGACAATCAACCTTCTTTCTTTCAATGAAACCACTCTCGCTCAATCTATTAGATTAAATTCTTTAAGGAATCCTATTGAAAAAACTGAAGAATTGCTGAAACAAAAACAAGTAATAATGGAACACGTTAAAAATCTTCCTGAAGCAAGAAAGATAATTGAATCTCCCATTCCAATTGGTGCATCTGAAGAATACCTTAATGGTTATTATACACTACAAGGACTAAATTCTCTTTTTCCAAGCAAAATACTTAATCCGAAAGAAGGGGAGTTAATTGCTGACCTTGCTGCAGCTCCTGGAGGTAAAACTACCCATTTAGCTCAAATTATGAAGAATAAAGGAACGATTATTGCCTTAGAAATCAGTGCAAACAGATGCCGAAGTCTGAAATCAAATCTAGCAAGAATGGGTGTTAAAAATACAATAATTGTCAATATGGATGCACAAAATATCGTGACTCTAGGTCTAAAATTTGACAAAATTTTGCTTGATGCGCCTTGCTCAGGTTCTGGTATAATTGTTACTGACTCTTCAAGAAAATCATCTAAAACAATCTATGATTTGTTCAACTATCACAAATTACAAGTTTCTCTCCTTACAAATGCAATTAAAGTGCTAAAAAATCAAGGAGAAATAGTGTACTCCACATGTTCTCTTGAACCTGAAGAGAATGAACTTGTTCTTACTGAGGTACTGAAATCAACATCTGTGAGAATTGAAGAAATGGAGATGGTTGGTGATAATGGATTAGAAAGATTTCAAACAAACGAATTCCATCCTGATTTGATAAAAGCTAAACGCCTATATCCTCACAAAAGCTGTGGGGAAGGTTTCTTTATTGTAAAAATGGTGAAGCAAGAATGATAAAGTTTACATTTCGTAGAGCTACAAACATAGAAGAAAGCTTAGTGAAGAATCATATCAGAGTTGAGTTTGGTAATAAAGCAACACAGATTTTTTTCCAGAAAAAACTGTGGATCAAAGATGGAAAAATAATAGAAGTATTTCTTGTTCATGAAAGACTTAATGATGTCATGGAAGAAATCAATGAAAATATATACTTTGCTGGCATTCCTATCGGTAGTTTATGGAAAAATGAATTTCAGTTAGAAATTGAAGGATCGTTACTGATTTTACCATATACTGAAAAGATAATAAAAGTGAAAACAAATCAATTCTTATATGGAAAAAATATTTTTGTTGAAAATATTGAACCAATTAAATTTAATTTTAACAAAGGAGATTGTTTGATAATAACTGGTAAAAATAGTTTACATTTTGGTATTGGTAAAGCGGAAATAGGATCAGAAGAAATTGGCAATGTTCCATCAAATACTATTCTTATAAAGGGTTTGAAGAACAAACCATTAGATCGAGGATGGTATTTACGTAAGGGTAATTAGGGTAATGTTCTTTCTCTCCATAATTCATGGCTAATCATTGACAAAACCGATTCTTCTATCAAAATCAAAAAGTATTTATATATTCTTTATGGATGTAAATTAGTTTTAAAGCGTGTTATTGCAAATATATGAATTTATTTTGCTGTACATTTGTCTTTGATATAAGCATACAGAGTTGGAGAATTTGAGCTTCAGAGAAGTTTTAGAACAGATTTCTAAAGATATACATGAAGAACTACCCAAGAATTCAGAGATTACACAAATAGAATTTGAAGGTCCAGAAGTTGCAGTTTATTCTAAGAATCCTCGTGTGTTAGTAGATGACGAAACCATTGTAAAAGAATTGGCTAAAAAACTTAGAAAGAGGATAGTCATAAGATCAGATCCTAGTGTTAGACTTGAGAAAGATGAAACTATTTTCACTATAAATGAATTAGTTGGGAAAGAAGGTGAAATAACCTCTATTGACTTTGATGAACTTGTAGGTGAAGTAATTATTGAAGCATTAAAACCCGGAGTCATAATAGGTAAATCAGGAGAGATGCTTAGAACAATAATTGCTAAAACACTATGGCGTCCCAAAGTGATGAGAACACCACCAATTGAATCGCGTGTTATTAAAACAATCAGACATCTTTATCAGGAGAATTCTAAGCAAAGACAAGAAATTCTAAGATTAATAGGAAAAAGAATCCATAGACCAGTCATTTACAGAGATGATACTATTCGTGTAACAGCTCTAGGAGGTTTTGCAGAAGTGGGAAGGAGCTCTGCTTTAATACAGACAGGGGAGAGTAGAATCCTTGTAGATTGCGGTATCAACGTAGGAAGTAATTCACCAAATAATACTTTTCCACGTTTTGATTTACCAGAATTTGATATCGAAAATCTTGATGCAGTAGTAATTTCACATGCACATCTTGATCATTCAGGATTTGTTCCTTACTTATTCAATTACGGATACAAAGGAGCAGTTTATGCTACAAGGCCAACAAGAGACTTGATGACAATGCTTCAAATTGACTATCTCGATGTAGCTCAGAAAGAAGGGAAAACTCTCCCTTATGAACAGAAGGACATAAGAGATTCAGTTTTGCACACCATAGCTTTAGAATATGGAGAAGTTACTGACATAACACCAGATATTAGATTAACATTTCACAATGCTGGTCACATTGTAGGGAGTGCAATTCCACACCTTCATATTGGAGAAGGAGTATACAATTTAGCTTTTGCTCAAGATATTAAATTCGCTAAATCAAACCTTTTAGACTCTGCGAATTGTCGTTTTCCAAGATTAGAAACCTTATTCATTGAGTCAACTTATGGAAAACCTCACGACATATTACCATCCAGAGCTGAATGTACTACCATGCTAAGGAATATCGTATATGATACAATTAAAAAGGGAGGAAAGGTATTAATTCCAGTATTAGCAGTAGGAAGAGCCCAAGAAATTCTCGTTATATTGGAGAATCTGATGAAGAAGGAGGAACTTCCATTAATACCAATTTATACAGATGGAATGATTAGAGAAGCATCTGCAATTACAACAGCTCACCCAGAATTTCTATCTAAAGGTGTAAGGGAAAGAATCTTCCACGACGGAGAAAATCCATTTCTAGCTGAACAGATGAAACATGTCTCAGCACCAGAAGAACGTGATTTAATTATTGAAGGTGATCCAGCTATCATTGTTGCTACTAGCGGAATGCTAAATGGCGGTCCTAGTGTGCAATATTTCAAAGCACTTTGCTCAGATCCAAATAATGCTTTAGTCTTCGTTAGTTACCAAGGTAAAGGAACATTGGGTAGTAAAGTTCAGAAAGGAATCACAGAAATTCAAATGGTAGAAGATGGAAAAACTGTAATGTATCATATTGAAATGGCAGTTCACAGCATTTCAGGTTTTACTGGACATAGCGATAGAAGAGAACTTGAAAATTATGTTAATAAAGTAACTCCAAAACCAGAGAGAATTGTAGTTATTCATGGTGATGAGACAAAAGTTACAAAACTAGCCTCATGGATATATAAAACCACTAAGAGAGAAAGTCTTGCTCCTCCAAATGGAACAACAATTCGTTTAAGATAATCACAGTTGAAATTCCCATATAGTATCTTTTAAATGATGAATGGTCTTTACAACTTTTCCTTGTTTTACTTTATGAAATTCCTCTGAATTGATTAGAGAAATCCCTATGCCTAACAGACTATTTGCTTTTTCTTCTCGAATAGCAACAACTGATCCTTTAGTTATTCCAACATCAAAATGGACTATTCCAGGAGCCATAACATCAGCACCATTTGTGATAAAACGAATTGCGCCTATATCAACTATTATTTTTGGAAGATCCACATCATTTTCTCTTAGGAAATGAATAGTAGGAATTTGTTGATTTTCATAATCAAAAAACCAGATTCTTCCATCCTTAATTAAAAAAACTCCTTCATCAGTTTTTAGTTCTTCAATAGAAACCGTTTTTTCAAAAGATGATGCTATTGTTTCACCATAATGTGCTGATAGAGTTTCTTTTAATGCTCTTTTATCTTTGTTAGACAACATATTTCTTGATTTAATTTGCACATAAAAACCTCGGAAGATATTCAGTTTTTCAATTTTTCAAGTATTGATCCATAAGATTCTTTTATAGCTTCATATCTTTCTTTAGAAGACATACCTAAAACATACATTTGTTCTTCGTTTTCCAATCTTCGAGTGTATTCTTCAGTAAGCGAAGTAAGGAAAGTATCTATGGCATCTCTGACATTTGAGAGAAGATCGATACCAGGAGTAGGAATAGTGTAAATATACTTCAAAGTAGGATAAGTGTCTGCTTTTCTCTCGATTAAACCAATTTCCAACATTTGTTTCAAATGCTTTTCTACAGCAGGTCTAGAAATATTCAATTCTTTAGTTAATTCATCAGCGGTAAGTTTCATGTTGCTCAGGAGTTGAAGAATGGTTCTTCGAGTAGAATCCCTGAAGATAGAATAAATTGTATCAACTATAGGAGATTCCTTATTTTCATCACTATTCTCTGACATAACGTTTAAACATAATTGAAGTTAACTATAAATTATTGTCGGTTAAACTGTAAGGTTAAAGATTCAAACTTGGGATTTAAGTGCATATCCCACTTACTTAAAATAAATATTATATAAAGTGATTTCCTATTAGAAAGTGAAAGATAATGAGTCAAGACGACATAATGATGTATGAAGAGCTTCTACAGCTCTTAGAAGAAAGACACCAAAAGGCAGAGATAGACAAAGCTAGCTTCGAAGAGTTGAAAGAAAGATATGCAGAGAAGCTTGAAAAAGCAAAAGAAGCATTAAAATACCACCATGATGCACCAGCTGTCACAGTCGCTGGAGAGAAAACAATAACAAAAGACACCTTAACAGTATCAGGAGCTGCAACTATTGCTGGAGGGAAAATAATGAGGGATATCAGAATATCAGGAGCTGGTAAAATTTCGGGACCAATTGAATGTAAATCATTAAAATGCTCAGGAGCTTTGAAAGCTTATAATATAATAGCTCATGGAGAAGTTAAATGTTCTGGTTCCCTTAGAGTAGAAGGAAATCTGCATAGTGACGAAAATGCAACATTCAGTGGTTCAGCAAAAGCAACAGGGGAAGTAATAATTCAGGGGCACCTTACTGCTTCTGGTTCGTATAAAAGTGGTAAAAACACTCAAGCTGAAAAAGGTGCATCACTAACTGGATCTACCACAATAGAAGGAAATCTTCTATCTAAAAATTCTATAAGAATTGGTGGAAAGGCTCGTATTGCTAAGAATATTCTTTGCGAGAACATACTAATTGAAGGAAGAAGAACAGTATTCGAATCTTGGTTTTTCAGAAAACACAAGAAATTAGTTAATGTTCTGGGGAGTATTGTTGTACAAAAAAATGTCGATGTTCAAGATGTTAATGTTCAGAAAGATATCAAAGGAAGAACAGTGAAATTAGGTCCAAATACATATGTAGGTGGAACAGTTTACTATGTTGAGGATTTATTTCTAAGTGAGAGTGTAAAATTACAACATGAACCAAAAAAAGTTAAACAGGAAGAGCTAAAACTCTAATCCTTTTTTATGTCTTTATAATTGATAAATTTCTGAGAATTTTTCTTGAAGATACGCAATGTGATATTTTGGAGTTAAACCTTCTCCAGTTATACTTCTAACTGTTTCTAAACAATCTAGAACTCCACCTCTCTCATGAACATTTACTCTAAGCCACTCACGGATAGGAGTAAATTTACCTTCTTGTAATAAAAATTTCCAATCTGGAAGTTCTTTAGTCATTGTATTTGTAATCTGAGAAGAAATTAAATCTCCAATTCCATATCCGAAGAAGTATCCATAGTACTGACTATACCAGTGTAAATCTTGCATCACTCCTACTGTATCATTTAGTACATTTATACCCAAATATTCCTTATATTTCTCATTCCATACTTGCGGTAGCTCTTTTGTTACAATTTTTCCAGCAAACCAATCTCTTTCTATTTCAAATCTGATAATTATATGTAAGATATAGGTTACTTCATCGGCTTGAATTCTTATCAGACTTGGGGTGACTTGATTAAATGCTGGATAAAATTGATCCAACGAAATATCATCATAAACTTCCCCAGTGTCTTTTTTGAATTGAGGTAAATAATATTTCCAGAAATTTTTTGATCCAACAATTATATTTTCAATAAATCTTGATTGGGATTCTCCAAAACTTGGTGAAGACATCCTTCCTACTGGTAGATTATACCAATCAGCTCTTGCCTGCAAACTATCAAGAGCATGACCACACTCATGTGCACCTGCCCGAAATGCTTCTATAGGATTATTTTCATGGTACTTTACTGTAACGCGGACATCTTTAAATCCCCCACCAATTGTTAAGGGATGTTCAACTTCTGCGATATTACCAACAGCATTTTCTGAGAAGCAGTCATATCCTAAAAACCTTGCAAGATTTTCAACCATGGTAATTTGTTTTGAACGAGGGACATGTCTTTCCAATAACATTCTGTCAGGTTCTATTTTTGATTCTTTGCATTTTTGAATGAATGGAACTAAAAAGGATTTTACTTCATTAAATATCTCGGTGAGCTTTGTAACACTGAAACCTTTGTCTCTATTATCTATTAATGCATCAAAAGGATCATTCATGTTTTTAGATTTTGCTAATAATAAAGCTGATTCCATATTTAAATCAAATAATAGCTCCAAATCAGGTAAAACCATGCTGAAGTTTGATTTTTCTTTAGCTTTCTTCCATATTTCTAGTGTTTTGTTTGATTGTGCTGCTATTTTTCCAACAAGCTCTGCAGGTAAAATGGTTCGACTATCATAAAATCTTCTGAGTAAAACAACATTTCTTTTCTGAAGATTGTCCAAAGTATCATCTTGTTCACAAGAATTTAAGAGAGATCCTACTGCTGGATCTGTTATAAGCTCATGGATTTTGCTACTGATATATTGAAATTGTTTTGCTCTATGTCCAACAGCAGCAGGTGGCATGTATGTATTTTGATCCCAGTAAAGAACACCGCTTATCGAACTCAACATCCTTATTTCTTTATATCTTTCAATTAACTTCTCATAATCAGTTTTCATTTATGTCGTTTAAATCTTAATTTTAATATTCAAAAATATTACTAAAAAAATACTAAAAAAGAAAAAAAAGAAGTTTTTAATAACCTAAAAATTGAGCTGAATTTCCCAATTGTTCTTCTATACGTAATAACTGGTTATATTTAGCGGTTCGTTCTCCTCTAGCAGGAGCACCAGTTTTTATCCTTTCAGCTTTGATTGCAACAGCCAAATCAGCTATAAAAGTATCTTCTGTTTCACCAGATCTATGTGATATATTTATTCCCCAATTTGCAGTTCTAGCTAAGTCCGCTGCTTGGATAGCTTCAGTCAGAGTTCCAATTTGATTTACTTTCAAGAGAAGATAATTGGCAGCTTTCTTGTCTATAGCCATTTGAATTCTTTTAGGATTTGTAACTGTTAAATCATCAGCAACAATAGAAATGTTGGGAAGCTTTTCTAGTAATTTAGCAAATGAATCAAAATCGTTCTCATCAAATGGATCTTCCATTGAAATAATTGGATAGTTTTTGGCAAGATCTATATAATAATCTACAAGTTGTTCTCCAGTTAATTTCTTACCGTCAACTTCATATAAACCATTTTCATAAAATTCCGAAGCTGCTGAATCTAAACCTATTGCTATTTGCTCTCCAGGGGTGTAACCTGCTTCTTTTATTGCTTCCACTAACATATCAAGTGCTTCAGGTGCTGTATCGACAGGACTTCCAAAACCACCTTCATCGCCTAAATTTATTGCAGAAGGACCAAACTTCTTCAAAATATTCTTTAAAATCTGGTAAACTTCACAAGCTGCTCTCAAAGCTTCACTATATTTATCAAAACCGTGAGGAATTAACATGAACTCCTGTATTTTTAAATTTCCTCCAGCATGTTTTCCACCATTAATAACATTTAGCATAGGTATTGGTAATGTTTTGGATTCTTTGTTTAAATAAGCATAAACTGGTAAATTTAGTTCGTTTGCAGCAGCTTTGCAAACAGCCATTGAAACACCAAGAATAGCATTAGCACCTAGATTAGATTTTGTTTCAGTACCATCAAGTTTTATCATTAATTCATCGATTGCTTTTTGTTCTGTAACTTCCATACCAATGATTTTTGGTGCTATGATTTCACGTATGTTATTGACAGCTTTTAGAACTCCTTTACCTAAAAATCTTGAATCTTTGTCTCTAAGTTCTAAAGCTTCATATTCTCCTGTTGACGCCCCAGAAGGAACTGCTGCCCTGCCAAAACCTCCTTTGGTGTAAACATCAACTTCAACTGTTGGGTTACCTCTCGAATCTATAATTTCTCTTGGAATTACTTTAGTTATTTTACCCATTTTTATCAATAAAGAAAACAAAAAGTAATTCTTAAGGATTTTTACTTAACTATAAATCTTATCGAAAATGCTCATATCCTTCTTTAGAAAAATCATATTTCTTGTAATCTTCATGAAGAATCTGAATGTCATTGAATTCATCTGAAAATTGACCTATTTTTATTAAAGGCAGATTCAATTCCTTAGCTGTTTGCACAAGTAATGATTCATTTTCTGGAGATAATGCAAAAACCAATTCAAATTCTTCTCCTCCACTGAAGACAAAATCTAATGGATTAAAGTTAATGGTTTGTTTAACACTTTTCTGCTTTAGGAAATTGGAGAGTTTTGGGTGAATAGGTAAGTTTGTTATTCCAATACCCATATTGTTGATTTTTGATAAATCATTCAATGTTACAAAGAGTCCATCAGAACTATCCATACAAATTTTTATTTTCACTTTTTGAAAGAGTGACAAGTATTGTATTTTTGCTTTTGGAGTATAAATAGATTCTAAAACTATTGATTGTAGTTCATCGGGAATAGGATTGTTTTCTAACAGATAGGAAAAACCAAATTTTGTTAAACCAAAATAACCAGTCGTATATAGTACATCACCTACATTAGCTCCTAATCGTGGAATAATTGATTCTTTGTTACTAATACCAAATGAAATAGCATCAATAATAACGTCCTCACCTTGATTAAGATCCCCTCCCAAATACTTTATACCATACTCATCACATTGATCCTTAATTCCTATAATTACTTTTTTTGCACAGTCCACTTCTAAATCTTCAGGAAAAGCTACACTTGCTAAACAACCTATAGGTTTTACACCTTTTGCAATTATATCACTTACAGACATGGTTACAGCTTTTCTCCCCATTTGTTCAGATGTCATACCGGGTAGAACATCTGTTCGTTTAACCAACATATCTGCATTGATTACCAAGATATTGTCATCTGGAAGCTGGATGGCAGAAGCATCATCATTAAATCTGAGAACTGGATTATCGACAAGATATGCTATCTCTTGCAGGAAATTCCTCTCCCCTACATCACTCAAGGTTTTCTTAGGTATGTCTTTTGTTGATTTCTCTTTCATATTTGTCCTCTAATAAGAATATAATGATTTATTTCAAAAGAATTTCTGAAAAAAACGAAAATAAAAGGGAGATATAGCGGGATTAACCTGTAGTAATCAAACCTGCAAAATAGAAGAAATAAACAAACAAAGCTATAGGAACAGTAATTGCAACAAACGCATTTACCCAAGCCATTTTTCCTATAGTTCGTAAAGCTATTGCTGAATAGACAATAAAAGCCACCCATAAAACCAACATAATAACCCTATAAATCCACATCGCTGCGCCATTACTAACTGATTCCATTTGATTAGCAAATTCAGAGTAAGAATAAAACGTGCCAGCATGTAGATTCGGTAAAAATAACATAAATAGAATCCCGAGAAATTCCCCAACAGTAATAGCTCCAAGAGAATATCCAATAATCGATCGAAACTGTTTGGTTGTTGCATCAGATCCTAACATTGCTGCAAATTTTGCCATAAACCAAGTTGTAATGAAAATGAAAATTTTTAGCATCACCCAGATTATTAAAGGCATTAACAGGAATGTAACAAGGAAAACCAGTAAATTAATAGGTATAACCATTGACCATTGGTCTGGCTCAGGAGAAGCAGGAATTCGAATTTCAGTCTGAAATGTAATTCCAAATTTCATTAAAACTACAAAAAATCTTAGAGAAAGAAACAATGAGAATAATAAGAGGATAATATTTGCACCTTTCTTCTCTGTTGCTACTGCTATTTCTTCACTTGTTTTGAAAGGATGACGGAAGAAATTATACAATCTGATAAAGACCTCTTTAAGTGAAGGTCTAAACGAGAATTTTCTAAGCTCATATTCTAAAAGTCCAAATCCGCAAAAGGGACAAACGGAATATTCCAAGGGGACAGTCTCAGAACAGCTAGGACATTTTTGTGTGCTTTCGCTCATGTTTCTCAAATCTCTTTATTTGTTTATATTTAATATCTCTTGTGGCTAGTTAATGAAAACTTTTGTGATAAATGTAATCCAAAAAATAAAAAATTACTTGGTTTTTTTCTTTATCAAATAGATAACTGAAAATAGGAGGAAAGAAATAAGAAATGTGTTGGTTGTTGATGTTTCAGCACAGTTTTGGGTTTCTAGGTTTAAATTAGTGACATTAAGAGTAATTTCTAATTCATATAAACCAAATGAAGTATAAGCTTTGAGTAAAATTCCAGTGGCTTTATGATAATAAAAACTAGAAAATTGTCCGTAATAATTTGTTGTATTGAAATGAATTACTGAAATGGTGGTTTGTTCTTTTTCAAAAGTATATTCATAACAATCAATAGAGGTAACAGTAGTATTAGTTCCTTGAATTAAGGTTGAAATACCATCCCAATCTGATGAATCAGCAAAAAAACCACCACTCCAAGGGTAGATTCCTAAACCCAATCCAAAAGAGGTATCAATATTTCTGACATCAGTGAAAGTTACATTATCCAACTCATTACCTATGAAAAGTGTTCCATTAATTGTATCTTCAGTAACTGATGTAACATTGAAATTCATTTCATCACCTGACAAAACAGACCAGTTACCAAAATAGGTTCCTGGAGGGAAACTGCCAAAGAAGTCGTTCACTGTGTCACTAGCATTTACTACAGTATATGATAACCAATCGTTAGGACCCAATTCTATTTCTGCAGAAATTGCATTACCGTTCAATAGCATAAAGAGAATGTAGTATACCAGAATTACAAAAAGGACATTTTTGTTTCTAATATTTTTAATAAGAACCAATTGGTATCACTTAAAGAGTAATGGCGGACCAGGTAGGATTCGAACCTACGACCTCCTGCTGTCTTCAGTATATAACTTCCGAAGGCAGGTGCCTTATCCATACTAGACTACTGGCCCATGCTGGTATCTTGTTTTTCTTTTTGTTTTTATTTCTTCTGATGAGAGCTTAAAAATAAGTGAAAATTATATCACAATGAATGTGGTAATTTATCTTGGTAACCCATTTTCCATCCAAGTATTTTAGAGCCTCTCGAATTCCTTCTTTTTCTTTATTGATTGTG
>CAZJUB010000028.1:0-31075 GCA_964549075.1 uncultured archaeon
TATTTAAGTAAAAAGTAAAAGGAAAAGTGTCATTTATTTGGATTCCAAGATTTTTATACTGGTTAGAAGACAAAAGTATACCAAAATCACTAACATTATTTTCTCCTGCTACAATATTGATTCTTTGAACAATGGTGTGATTTTCAAATTCTTTATCAACTATTATAGGTTGAAATACAGGTTGACCTAAATCCCACCCTATTTGAGTGGTGAAATTAAAATCTGGAGTTATATATGAATAATATATGTTTCCACGATTAGTTTTATCATAATGAGCATGATGTCCATAAAGAACAACACTATCTTGAAATTCAGGTTCTTGTATCATCAAATTTGCTAGTTGAGCTGGAGTATAAGCTGTATCTGGATCAACGGGTTGAAAAGTGACTTCTGCTTCAACATTATTAATCATATCTTGAACTGTGATAGAATTAATAATTGAACCATAGAAAAATATGCTAGAAAATATTGCAGCACCAAGAATCATACCAGCTCCAATTGAGATGCTTCTTCTTTTGTTAGAAATCATTGACTTAAAAGAAAAACCGATAAAAGAGAATATTTTAGGAGATTTCATTTTTGTGAGACCTCCTTTTGTTCTTTTTTAGAATTTAACGCTTTGGTTTGTTCTTGCAAAACTTGACCTTTCTGCAAAATATATAATCTATCAGTTTCTCTTGCACTGAGTGTATCATGAGTTACCATAATTATAGTAATTTTCTTCTCTTTAGCTAATTTCTTAAAAAGAGATATAATGTCTTTACCAGTATAAGTGTCAAGATTCCCTGTTGGTTCATCAGCATAGATTATATCAGGTTCATGAGCTAAAGCTCTAGCAATCGCAACTCTCTGTTGCTCTCCTCCACTTAACTCCTCAGGTAAATGATCAACACGAGCATAAAGTCCCACTGTTTCTAAATATTCGATAGCTTTTGTCTCAGCTTCTTTTTCTGTCAAACCTCGTAGTTTCATTGGCAGTTTAACGTTCTCTTTAGCAGTTAAATACGGAATGAGAGCAAAATTTTGGAAAACTAAAGAGGATGTTGTTCTTCTGATTTGGAGTCTTTCTTTATAATTGGTTTCATTAAGATTGATACCAGCGACTTTTACTTCACCTTCAGTGATGCTTTCGAGTGTAGCTAAAATATTAAGTAATGTTGATTTACCACTACCTGAAGGACCCATAACAGCTATGAATTCACCTTTTTTAATCTCCATTTCTACGCCAGTTAGTACATGAACAATTGCTCCTCCGGGTAACTGAAAGTCTTTAACAAGGTGTGTTGACTGTACAGATAATTTGCTTGATTCTTTTACCATTTCGTTTTATATTTTCAAAGGGATAAATAAATCTAACTGAAAAAAAGAAAACAAGCTAGAAGAAAAACTAGTTATCTAATACACCGCTTACTTTCATATTGTTCAAGATTTGCTCTATCATTCTTTGTTGATCAGTTTCTACTTCACTAGTCTCTATTTCAATATTCAAGAGTAAAGCACTTGTTTCATTGTATGTTATGCTTACATGATCAACATCTAAATCTTTTAGATCAGGATCTTTGCCTATATCCCAAACATATGTAACTATAATATTGTCTCTATCATATTCTACATTTTTTGTAAGAATCTCCTTCATAGCCATATAATCTGCAAGTTTTTCTATGTTGATTTTCTTATTCAGAGACATATTGATTGTGAAATCTTTGAGTGCTTTTCTTTCCATACGAGTCTTACTCCATCGAAGATATGCTACTATTCCTATCCAACATGCAAGACTGATTATGAACAAAATGAGCGTTCCATATTTTGACATAAGTCCTCCAAAAACCGTATCAGAAGACGAATATTCTCCCACAGCGAAAGCGAATACTTCCAAGATTATACTTCCTGCTAAGATTAACTCTATCATATCTATTGCTTCACCGGTTCTTGTATTTGCTTGTAAAACTTGATTCATACTCTTTGTATTTCTAGTCATTGCTTTATTCATTTTTCGCATTTGCATTTCAGATAAGGTAGATATATAATTCCGTGTCCCCTCGAGTTCTGTTAATAAACCGTTTATGATTTTATCAGCTTCTTTTACTCTTTCTCTTGAGATATTTAGACCTTTTTCAACCTCATAAAAATCATTTAGATCCTTAATATTATTGTCTCCATAAATCTGTAACAACTCAAAAGTAGAATCTTTCAGAAATTCTTGTATTTGGCTAACTAAACTAATAGTACTTGTAAGTAAGGTTATCTCTTCCTGAACTCTATTTAGTGCTTCTGTGTTTCCTTTCACAGCTTCTTCAACTAAACTCTTGATTTGATTTGATTGATCATATAATTCCCAAATTCGAGACATAAAACAATCCACAAAAGTGCTTATAGCATGTTGAATCCCCCAAAATGTTATCTGATATTCTTTCTCTTCTGTAAAGCTATCAAGAACCACTAAAGTACCTCTAGTACCTTTGAAGAAAAGATTATTTCCAAGTTGGTAATGTAAATGTCCTTCACCAATTATTTGGCTAATTTCAATTTCACAATCCTCACCATCACAATACTCATTTATATCTTCATATCTGATGTTTATGTCTTCACCAATATAACAGATTGTTTTAGGTCGATGCATAGGATTTCCAAATATAATCTTGAGGAAATTTCTTTGAAATTCTGTGAGAAGACTGTCTATAACTACTGAGCTATCCTGTGATAAATCTGCTACAACACGAGATAATTTATCTAGAGACATAAAACTATTATGTCCTTCCAATTCACGTAGATTCAAGGAGTAGACAACAAAACCTGATTTTGATATAAAAATAGCCATCTCTTCAATTTGCACAATTCCTTCTTCTTCAGGTAAATCAATGGTTGCTTCTAAATTTACAAAACTATCTAAAACATAATCATTTACTAAAACTTTTGTGTGCTTTCCCTCAGAAGCAAAAATAGGCACATCTGGAGATTGATCAATCAATCCTGTGAGCAAAGTTTTATGCGCACCTTTCTCAATATCTAGTTTTTTATTTAGTTCTCTGAGTTGATTAGAATCAAAAGGTAACCATTCTATAACAAAAATTTTTGGATTTTTAATAAATAAAATCTCCGAAAGTTCGTCTTTAATATTGTTTGCAACTTGTGTCATTATTTCTTCACCAATTTATCTGCAATTCTGAGGAAATAAGGTTGAGAAACATAACTTACATCCTCGCTTTCTAAGAAATCTAGTTCAAAATCCGAGATATCGCATTTAGGACAATCAATTTTTATGTCTGGTTCACTTCCCATATTCATGTAAAAATCCAGATGCGTTTTGCAATGTTCGCAATAAAATAAATGATGTACTTCATCTTTAACATCTTGGGGAATAAGTTTGAGATATTTAAGACCATTTTCTGTGATTCTATATGCAGTAACAAATCCATGTTGAGAAGTACTTAATCTTATCTTTTCTAGAATATCTAATTCTCTAAGATCTTCAATATCGTCTACTCCTTCATAAGAAATGTTTACAGTAAAACTACTTCTTCCAAAGAATTGTATGGATGTTGGAGCATAATCATAGGTTTCATATGTTCCTTTTACGATCTGATAATATATTACTGCCCACAAAGGAAGTTCTTTTACCCAAATTTTTTCGTTATTTGTTTCCAAAAAATGATTCCCCCCTCTTACCCATTTAGTGAGATAATCCACAGTATATAACAAGATTTGTTGGTCTCTTGTTAAACTTGATATATCTATATTATTCCCTGAAGATAGTTTGATTGACATAATTTAAAAAAACTATTTTAAGATATTTTAATCTTTCTGGATAGGAAAACGAAAAGGAAGAAACAAGTGAGAAGTTATCTCCGATTCTCTAATTCTTTGTCTTTTTTAGCTATTTTTTCAACTAGGTCTTTGAAACCTTTTGGCTCTTGTTCTTCTTCAAAAGTGAATACAACAGGTCGTCTTTTTCTTTCAACATCTAAAGCTCTTGCAATTTTACCTGCTTCATATTTTTCCTTTACTTGAGATTTCTTCCCTATCCAAACATAAATTTCATCATATGCATCTAAAACAAAAGAATCATTAGATTTCAAATTTTTATATTTGATAGGTACTTCCTTTGTAGTAATTGTTCCATCATTCTGTTGAATTATCTGAAGAAGTTTATAATCAATATCTACTTTTAATTCAAAATGCTTCAAGAAACCAGGAGTATCTCCTTCAGCAACTGCAAAATCTAGAAGTTCTTTGAACTCGTCTGGTTCTTCTCCTTCCATCACAGTTTTAATAAGAAGATCTTTGTTTTCTTCTTCTACTACTTTTGCAGTCCATGCACCTACAGCTTTATCATCACAATAGGATTTTGAACCTAACCAAATCCAAATGTGTGTTGGTGTTGTTATAAGGTATACGTCACCATTAAGGAATTTGTACGGTTCTTCTATAGGTTTTAGTCTTTTTCTTATTACGTGATAGACATTCATGATATTACGTATAAAAATGATAACATAAAAGATTTATGAAAAAAGCAATTGTTATTTTGTTTGCTCAACTCGATAAACTTTAATATTTCAATGATGATAAGCTCTATATGAGCAATTTAGAAGATGAAGAGTCTATTTTTGATGATGAGGAAGAAGAACCTATCTGGAAACAAATAACTGAGAAGATTAAACCTTATCTTACAAAAGAAGATATCATCAATATGGATTTAGATAGTTTTTCTGCACTTGTCAAAAGATTATATGGTATTCAAGAACTTACAGAAAATGAGATGTCGTATGCTAAGAAAAACAGAGACCTAATTCTAATTCGTATGGGACTTTTACACAATATACCAGATTTAACTGAAGAAGATTTAGAAATAGCTATGAAACAAATAGCTGTTAGATTAGCTACCTATTACTTTCAAAATAACGTTTCAAATTCCTTAGACGAAGCTCAAAATCAAGTTCTTGAAGTTATGAAAAGTGGATTTTCCTCTGCAGTTACAGTTAGTCTGAATCCAGAGGAAGAAATAGTCAATCTTAGAGAAAAACTTGCAATTATCTCAAAAGTTAACTTAGATAATGCTAAGGATATCGCAACATTGCTTTCGAAAACTAAAGATAATCTGATGACTATAGGTATTTCAGGTTCGGTATTCTATGAAATTGATAAATTCTGTCAAATGCTTAAAAGGCAAAGAGAGGAAGACCTTCCTACAAAAAATGATATTATTGAAGCTTCGTTCGAATGGCAAATGAAAATCCAGAAGTGAGTAGAATGGAGGAAGAACTGCAAATTCCTAAAATTCCAACTCTTGAATCACAAGAAAAGGATTTTGAGGAACAACCTGAGGAAAAATCAGTAAAAGTTCTTCAAACAATTACAACCAAATTAAAAGAAACTGTTAAACTTGAGATGTTTCTACCACAAATTTATCTCTGGATAGAAGATAGGCTAAAAATAGGACCAACACTAGTTATTGGGAATAATATAGGCGATTTTGCAATAAGTCTTTCAGCTAGAGTTCCAAGTGTAATTGCAAGAGAAAGCACTTCCACTTATGTATCTCCTATTGCAGAAGTCACTGATGCATCACATTTAGAAAAAATAGATTTCAAACCTTTTGATCTGGAAAAGATAGAATCTATGCAGAATGTGTTTCTAAATATTATAGTAATTTTTGCTTTAAGAAAATTAGAGAGAGAGAAACAGAAGCTACTTTTAAGAGAATGTAAAAGAATGTTGTCTCGTGATGGGCAACTTATAGTTATCGATGAATTTTATCCAAAGTCAATCTTTTTGTTTCCAATCACACTTGCGAAAGAAGGAATTAGATCGTTTAGAACTGTAATACTTAAGAAAAAAATCGATAAACCTATTAAGAAAATCGATAAATTAGCTGATGAATTAGAATTGAAGTTTTTCGATGTTAAGTATGATGCAGGTGGAAGAGTAAGAACATATGTTTTTACAAAACGTTGGGGAGCTTTAGTTAGTTGATTTTTGGCTTTTTCCCCATTTTATTTTATCATCTGACATAGAACCAACAGGATACTTATTATTTGTTTTCTCAAGTTTCTTAGGTATTGCTTCTTCAAGATTTACTCCCAGTTCGTGAGCTAACAGAAAGAGATAAATCGCTACATCAGCAAGTTCATCTGTTATTTGTGTTTTAATCCTTGAAATTTCTTGAAGTATTTCATCATCTTTTTGCCATTGAATTAACTCAAAAAATTCTCCTAATTCGATGATTAATGATAAAGAGAGATTCTTAGGAGTATGATATTTTTTCCAATCTCTTGCATCTCTAAATTCTAAGATTTTCTGTGTTAAACTAGATATAGATGTCACGAAAAAGGAAAAGAAGCATGATAATTAACTCTTTCCTTTAAATCACACAACTCTATAAGTCCAATTGTAGGAATCTTGTACTTTTCCAGTTTGTATTCCTATCAGTTTGTCATATAATTTTCTTGTTATAGGTCCTACTTCGCCATTGTTAATAAGATATTCTTCATCCTTGTAGAATATCTCACCTATTGGAGTAACAGAAGCAGCAGTCCCAACAAAAAACGCTTCAGAACAAGTACCATTCCTAATTTGCTTAGCAATCTCGTTTATATCTAAAAGTTCTTCATGAGTACTATAACCTAAATCTTCAGCTAGCTGTAAAATTGATTTTCTAGTGACACCGTCAAGGATAGTACCCCTTAAAGAAGGTGTGCAGACTTCATCATCTACAATAAACATAATATTCATCCCACTTCCTTCTTCAACATATCTACGTTCCCTAGAATCTAACCAAATAACCATTGGATATCCTAGTTCTTTTGCTTGTTGTGTTTCATAGAGAGTACCAGCGTAATTTCCGCCAGTCTTAGCTTCACCAGTACCACCAGGAGTAGCTCTTACATTTTGTCTAGCTACATATGCTTTTGTAGGTTTGAAACCATCTTTGAAGAAAGGTCCAACAGGAGATAGTATTATATAGAAATAAAATTCGTTACTAGGTCTTAGACCTAAAAAGGTTTCAGAAGCTATCATTGTTGGTCTGATATATAATGAGGTTCCAGGAGATTTAGGAACCCATTCTTTATCTACCCGAACTAGTTCTGTAATTGCTTTGACAAATAAATCTTTGTTTATTTTAGGCATACACATTCTTTCAGCAGATAAATTAAATCTCTCAGCATTTTCATAGGGTCTAAACAAATGAATAGACTCATCTGGATGACGAAAAGCCTTCATTCCTTCAAAAATTTCTTGACTATAATGTAAAACAGCACATGCTGGATCCATCTCAAAAGATTGGTATGGAATTATTCTTGGATTGTCCCATTTTGAATCTTTATAATATATGAAAAACATATGATTGGAGAAAGTTTTTCCAAATACAAGGTCAGAATCTGCGGGAATTGGTTTTTTTTGTTCTTCTTTGCAGAGAAGAATTGGTATATCCATAAATTCATTCATTGGCGAATAAAAAGAGATATAGTTTAAAAAATTTTGGCTGTAAATTTAAACAAACGAAATATGTATTTAGATTTTATTTCATCTTTCTAATGTTTAGTAAATTTGTAAAATGTTGTCTTACTGCTTTTCTGGAAGGCCACAATCTTAATGAGCGGGAGATAAAATATCTTCCTCCTTTAAGATAAATCACATCAGGTTTGAGCATTGGACACCATAGATGTGCAATTTGCAGCGAAACAGACGCCTTTAATGATTTTTTAAATTCAGAAGGTTTTATGTTAACTTTATTCTTCTTTAATTCATCTAAATAGATTTTAAGTAATTCATTAAAAGATAATGGAATCTCATTCAATTGTACTCTAAATCCTTCGACATGAAACGGTAATAAATCGTAGAAATGAATGAAATCCCAAGAAGGAGGAGCAATTATGCATTCTTGCCAATCTAATATGAAGATTTCAGAATCTGTTTGTAAGAAGTTATAAGTCCAAGTTCCACCATGAATCAATGTTATTCCTGTTGAAAGGAGCTTTTCTAAATAGTCTTTAGATTTCAAATCCTTCTTTACAATTTCTAAATCTGATTTTGTCAAAGGAGTTTTTCCTTTATAATTTTCAGCTATTTTCAAAGCTTTGGCAATATTATTCTGCAATTCCGAACTTATAGCTTTCCATTCACTCTGATCTATTTTTGGTAAATCACTGAATTCTGCACCTTCTACATTATTATAGAATTGAGAGTGTAGTTTTGCAATTTCCTTTAGTGCTCGGATAATATTTTCTTTATCCCAGTCTTTAGGATGAATGCTTTCAGGAATTTTTTCTAATAGTACCCAAGGAACTTCAGATGATTGTGAAATAGCTAACACTTTCGGAGCGGGGATCTGGTGCTTTGGTGCAATTTTTGAATATACTAACCATTCTGTTTTTGTGGTATTCTGTTTTAAGATTCCCGATTTGTTTTTTCCCCATGATATTTCAGAAACTTTAGCATTAGAAGAGCCAGCTAAATCCTTCCTGAACTTAATTTCCTCAGCAGAAATCTTAAGTTTCTTTGCAACTTCTTCTAGAATAGGAAGACTATTCAATAAATCACCGATGTTTGATGAATTGCTTTATACTTTTTAACTATTTCTAAACAAAAACAAGTAGCTAAATGAGCTTTCTTTATTATTTCAAAAAAGATTTTATAAATAAGTAATTTTATCTTTATGCGATATTTATGAGTAAACATGTTGTTTCTGTCTCTCTTGGTTCTTCAACAAGAGATTACAAACGTGAATACACTCTCGCTAATGAAACAATCCTTGTAGAAAGAATTGGTACAAATGGAGATATGAAGAAATATAAAGAGCTTATTGAAAGTCTAGATGGAAAAGTTGATGCTTTTGGTATAGGTGGAACAGATTTATACCTAAGAAGGGAGGATGATTTATATAAAATCCGAGACATTTGGAAAAAATTGATTGTTAACGTCAAAGAAACGCCTATGGTTGACGGTGGAGGAATGAAGAAAACCTTAGAAGGGAATATAATGCAATATGTTGAAAAGAAACTTCCTGAAGAGGTTGAAGAAGATAGATCTTCATTAGCAATGTGTGCGGTTGACAGGTGGCATCAAGCAGAAAGCGTTTGGGAGTTTGTAGGAAGGAACAAGAAATTAATTACTTTTGGTGATCTCTTATGGGGATTCAAATTAGGGATCCCCTTACATACAATGCGAGGAGTTAGAATACTAGCAAAAATACTGCTTCCTTTAGTATGTAGATTACCATTTAGTATGCTTTATCCAACAGGAGAAAAACAAGAGGTAAATAAACCCTCTTTCACAAAATATTTCAGACGTGCAAAATGGATTGCAGGAGATTTCTTATTTATCAAACGTAACATGCCTTTAGATGGGATGAAAGGGAAAATACTAATAACAAATACTACAACTTCCGATGATTTACAGCAATTAAAGGAAATAGGAGTAAAATACATTATAACTTCAACACCTAGAATAGAAGGAAGATCATTCGGAACTAACGCTCTTGAAGCTGCTATTGTTGCACTAAGTGGAGAGAATAGAGAACTTACAAGAACTGAATATGAAGAATTTCTTAAAAAACTCAAAATTGAACCAGTCATTGAGAAATTGCAGGCGTAAATGAATGGAGAAATATAGTTCAATTATCTTTGCTGGACAAACTGAAAGAGATAAGATACTTTGTGAACAGGAAGGTGTCAAGAAAAAACCATTTTTGAGACTTGGCAATAAAATCTTTATTGAGAGGATAGTTGAAGAGTTCTCAAAGTGTGAAGAGATAGGAGATATCTACGTTAGTGGAATGAACCAAAAGGAATGGAAAACAGATCTGCCTGTCAAATTAATTGATGACCAGAGTACTATTTTTCGAAAAGTTCTCAATATTTATGATAACTATATACAGAAAAAAAAGAACTATTCTGAGATAGTCGTATTATATTCTTGCGATGGTCCATTAATTAAAGCAGAGATGATATCTAGACATATACAAAGATGCAAAGATGTTTCAGATGGAGACTTGAGTGGAACATTCTATTATGCTATTATAGAACGAGAGGTTATGGAAGATAAATTCCCCGATTCTAAAAGATCTTATGTTACTTTCAAAGAATTTGAAGTCTGTGGAGGAGATTTAATCATCATAAATGTTGAAAAAATGCTAGTACATGAAAAATTAATTGATGATTTAGTAGAAAAAAGAAAAAATGTTTTAGCTCAGCTAATAGTACTTAATCCATTCCTCATCATACGTTTTCTATTGAAGAAATTATCAGTTTATAAGTTCATGAAATCTATCAATAGACGGGTATTCAAAATTGAAAAAGGAGTATATGCTGTTCTTAGTGATGATCCCGAAGTAGCTATGGATGTTGATAAACCATTCCAACTTGAAGAAGTTAGAAGATATTATAACGAAAATAAAGAGTTGTACGATTGAAGAATATTTATTAATATAATGGCAAGTTTTGTTTCTAATGATTGGATTCTTTCAAAAATTGGATAACTGGGATAAAAACTTTTCAAAACGAATGGGAAGAACCTCTCCTAAAGTGAAAACTATAGCAAGCTTCTTAGCTTTATCTGGAAATGCACAACCATGGATATTTATCTCTGTTCTATTCTTAATTTTTGACATATTTTTCAAGAGCCAATCAGATAATTTAGCTCAGCTTTTAGTTATGGGAATAGGAGGTTTAACTGCTACTAGTGTTAAATACATAACTAAACGAAAGAGACCAGATGAAGAAGTAGCTTTAAAATATATCTCAACAGGAGATCAATACAGCTTCCCAAGCGGACACGCAACAAGGATGGGTATTTTAGCAATGTTCATGAGTTTATATTATCCAGCTTTTGGATGGATATTCATTTTGTGGGCAATAGGAGTTTGTTGGGCTCGTATATCTTTGCAAATTCATTATTTCCTTGATATAACTGGTGGAGTATTAATTGGTTTAAGTTTTGGAGTAGTAACATATTTCTTGATGGATTATCTAGACGTAATACTTGATCCAGTAGCAAACTGGATAGCTTCATTGTTTTAAATTCTTTAATCTCATTATTGGGTCAACAAACACATATCTTATCTCAATTCTCCTGTCTAGTTTTATATATTTTACATCACTTATAATTGAAAAGAGTTAAATTATAGTAATCTTCGTTTTCTTATGACAGAACAAACTACTAATATTGATCCTTGGCAAATGGCCATTAAACAACTTGATAAAGTAGGAGAAATTCTAAAAATCGATGAGAATATTCTGAAATTACTAAAACATCCTATCAGAATTGTTGAATCCAATTTTCCTGTTGTTATGGATGATGGAAGAGTAGAGATTTTCACTGGATTTAGAGTACATCACACTGAAAATCTTCCTAATAAAGGAGGGATAAGATTTAGTCCAAATGTCACAAAAGAAGAAGTTATGGCTTTAGCTTTTTGGATGACTTTTAAATGTGCTGTGGTTGGTTTACCTTATTCTGGTGCTAAAGGTGGAGTGATTTGCAATCCTCGAGAAATGTCTCAAAAAGAAATAGAGAAAGTTACACGAAGATACACCTATCAAATGATTAATGTTTTCAATCCTAAAGGCGATATTCCTGCTCCAGACATAAATACTAATGCACAAACCATGGCATGGATTTACGATAGTTATTCAATGTACAAAGGTCATTCAGAGTTAGGGGTTGTTACTGGTAAACCTGTTGAACTAGGCGGATCTCTTGGAAGAGCTTCTGCAACAGGAAGAGGAGTATTCTTTGTAACTCGTCAAGCTCTTCAAAAACTTGGACTTCCAGTAGAAGGTGCTACTGTAGCTATCCAAGGTTTTGGAAATGTTGGTTCTTGGTTTGCTCGAATCGTAGCTGAACACGGAGCTAAAGTTGTAGCTATTTCCGATTGGAAAGGTGGAATTTACAATGAAGCTGGTTTAGATGTAGAAGATCTTTACAAATATGTTTATGAAAATCCAGAAAATACCGATAAAACTGTTGTTGGTTATTCTAAAATCACTAAGAAAATCACTAACCAAGAATTGTTTGCTCTTGAAGTAGATGTTCTTGCACCTTGTGCAATTGAAGGTGTAATCACAAAAGATAATGCAGGCGATATAAAGGCAAAAATTCTAGTTGAAGGAGCAAATGGACCTACTACACCAGGAGCAGATGAGATTCTGCAGAAGAAAGAAATACTTGTTTTTCCAGATGTTTTAGCTAATGCAGGAGGAGTAACAGTTAGTTACTTTGAATGGGTTCAAGGAAATGATGCGCTTTTCTGGAAAGAAGAAGAAGTAAATTCAAAGCTAGAAGAGATTATAGTAAGAGCTTTCGACAGTGTTTATGATTATGCTGATAGTTGCTGTAACAAAGATTTTCGTACAGCTGCTTATGCAATAGCTCTTGAAAGAATAGTCAAACAATATGAACTGAGAGGAATTTACCCATAAAATCAAGGTTAAATATCCTCTTTTTTTATTTTTTATCTTGTTGTGGGCTACGTTAGTATTGCTGCTATCAAAGGTTCAATGAAATTATCCAAGAACATCATAATTACAAAACCAATAATCACTCCGTAAGTAACTTGTCTTGCATGTTTTTTAGTGTGCGTCTCAGGAATAATCTCATCAACTACTACAAAAATCATAGCACCTGCAGCGAAGGCCATACCAAATCCTAAAAAGAAATGTGCAACAGTAACAGCTGAAACTCCAATCACAGCCCCAAACGGCTCCACTAATCCTGTAAAAGCAGCAATCATAAAAGCTTTCTTCTTTGAATAACCTTCACGTAATAATGGCATAGCAACAGCTGTTCCTTCTGGGATATTCTGCAATCCTATTGCTATGGCAACTACTGAACCTCCTGATATATCTCCATTACCATAACTTACTCCTACTGCTAAACCTTCAGGAAAATTGTGTATTGTGATAGCGATAATAAACAACCAAGTTGCAGCTAATCGCTTACTAACAGTACCTTCAGGTCCAGTTATAAAATGTTTATGAGGTGCCCATTTATCTATAAGATCTATAAATATCATTCCAATAATTACACCTAGTGAAACAATCCAAATATTATCTAAGATGAAGGATGAACCAATGGTAATTGGAGGAACAGTTTCAGGATCTAAAGCTGGTACTAATAAACTGAATGCAGAAGCAGCAAGCATTACTCCAGCAGCAAAACCTAGAAGTAAGTCTAAAGTCTTATCACTAATATCCTTTTTAAAAAAAACTGGTATTGCTCCAATAGCAGTTGCTAATCCTGCTGCCAAGGAACCACCAGTACCTATCAATATAATTTGCCAAGTAGCTAAAGCCATACTAACCACTTTGTAATTTTACTACTATCTCTACTATAATAATAACCTTTTGTATAGCTAAAAATAGTTCTTTATTTGATTAATTATATAAAGGTTTTAGCGTATTTTTATTTTGATATAAATGTTGAACATAGAGGAAACCTCTTCAAAGCAAATGGAGGGTATGTTAGTTTATGATCCTTTTGCTGAAGTTCGTACTAAAGTACGCGTAAGGAGAGCTGGTTCTTGGTACAACATTAGCCTTATCGATATTAATACTAATCCCAGATATGATTACACTTTGATCTGTGTACATGGATGGGGATCTTCATGTTTGAACTTCAGATTCCTAATGCGAGATCTTAGTCCTTATTTCAGAATTGTAGCATATGATTTGAAAGGACATGGAGAATCTGCAAAAGGAGAAGATAGTTATGATCTAGGAATGTTTACAGAAGAACTAGCTCAGGTAATAGATTATATTCAACCTGAGAAACTGATTCTTGTAGGACATTCGATGGGAACAGCAATTGTAATGAACTATTTATCTTTAAATCAGTCTAGAGTTGAAGCTGCGATTATACTTTCTGGAGCAGCTAATTTCCGAGAACCTTTTCCGAAAATCATACCTTGGTTAATTTTCAGAATGGATGAGAAAATTAAGAATTTCATAGTTTCACTAGCAATGTCTTTTACGAGTTCAAAAAGCGTTCCTGAAGAATTGAAAAATGCAATCAAAGAACAATTTTCTAAAGTTCCTTATCATGTTATGAGGAAATCTTTATTGAATACTGTATTTGCTTGGAAAAAAGCGGAAAATCTGCGCAAAATAAAAGATCCGATACTATTAATGATTGGTGATAAAGATCCATTAGTTAAGATAAGACATACTGTAGAACTAAGCGCTTTATTATCTAATTCACGATTAGTTATTTTACCTGATTCAAAGCATGATATTCTTCTTGATAAAGGTACAGAAATCTCAGATTTAGTTAAAGAATTCATAGAGTTCCAGATTGACTTAAAAAGTGTTGAGAATTTAAAATTTGAAAATAATCAATAAGATACAATTAACTTGACATTGGTTTTTTTATGAGATCCACCATGGCCCTTCATTAGAGATAAACAGTACTGGTTGACCTGTTTCCAAACAAAGTATATATCTTTCAAATTCTGTTCCTGTACCTGCTAAAGGCGCATAGATATCAGAAATATTTACAAATTGAGTGATTAATATGAAAGTAGAATTATTTTCATAAAGAAAATCTATAATATCAGGAATCATCCAATTTTGTGGATTATTATATAGTGGAATTGTTGAATTAGCTCTATATTCTAAAGAAGTAAAATTGTAATAAAACATGAAAATTGGATAAAAACTACTAATATTATACATTAAAAGAAAAACACTTTTAGTTATTTCTGGATAAACATCACCAATATATGTGAAATTATGATACCTAAAGGAATTCTCTTCATATTCAGAAGTATTTAACTCCTCTACATACTTTAATTCTTTTTCAGTATAATAAGTCACGTTGAGTACCATATTTCTTGAATCATTTTCTAAATCATCAAAATATACAGCTTGTCCTGTAATGTTTTCAAAATAGTAAAGTAAAGCTAGATAATTTTCATCAGGATAATTCCTTGTTATCAGACTTGTAAATTTATTTGGATCTAGTTCGTATTCAGTATTTTCGGGAGAAAAAGGATAATAAACTAAAACTAAGGTTAGAGTAATTGTTATTAAAACAAAAGATACACTACCTATTAGAATCTTTTTTTTCATCAAATAACCATAATAGAATATGATATTAAAGTTGATTGTGTTTTTCAAAACACAATCTTCTTCTTAATCCAGAACTAATAACTGTAAAAAATCAATGTCAATCCAACAAACGTTTCCTTTTTTTTCTACTCTTATAATTACAAATTGTATCAATTAACAATTTTTTAGCTCCAATTAGCAAACTTCAAAAATACACTAATGTTCTTGAAATTATGACTAAAAGTATTATTGCTTGGGATTTGTCTGAGCTTTACAAAAGTATTGAAGATCCAAAGATTAAGGATGATATGAAAATAATCGAGCGCTTAGCTCAAGATTTTAGAAAAGAAGTAAAAGGTAACCTCTCATCTGAAAATCTTACAGCTTCTCAGTTAGCAAATTATTTTAAATTTTATGAGGAGATTGCTGAAGCAAATTTTTATCTTAGTTTGTTTTCAAGCTTAATTTATTCTACCACTTCTTTAGATGATGCTGTAAAAAACATTCATTCAATGATTCAAGAGTTTAGCTCTAATATTGAAGAACAGTTGATTTTCTTTGAATTAGAACTAAATGAAATTAGTGATAAGAGGTTTGACAAGTTATTAAATTCTAAAGAATTAGAAAACTATAAACATGAATTATTTTTTAATCGCAAGAAAAAACCACATCAGCTTTCGGAAAAAGAAGAACAGATAATTTTAATGAAAGACATCACAGGTCAAGAAGGTTTTATCAAACTTTATGGAGAACTTGAAAGTGGTTTTACTTACGAATTTGAGTATAAGGGAGAAACCAAAACTTATACTACTTCAGAGCTTTTTGCTTACATGTATAATCAAGATAAAAACGTTCGAAAACGAGCTTTGAAAGCAATAGTCAATAAATATTTGGAGAACGAGTTAATTTTTGTTCATATATATAATAATGTTTTGAAGGATTGGCAACTAGAGAACAAAAGAAGAAATTATAGTGAACCAATCTCAAGAAGAAACTTAGCTAATGAAGTGAGTGATGAAGCTGTAAAAACACTAGGAGAAGTAACTTCTAGCAGTAATTTCGTTGTTGAAAGATATTACAATTTAAAAGAGAAAATGTTGAATTTAAAAGAATTAAGAATGTCAGATATTTATGCACCAGTTGGTGAGATTGAGAAAAAATACACTTACGAAGAAGCAATTAAACTTGTCCACACAGCTGACGCTGAATTTGATTCTAGTTTTGCATCGATTGTTGATGAGATGTATAAGAGAAAACACATTGATGTTACACCCAGAAAAGGTAAACAAGGAGGAGCTTATTGTAGCTATGGAAAGCAAAAGAAATATCCTTATGTTTTTGTTAATTTTACTGGAGATATAGATTCTGTTCTAACCTTAGCACATGAATTAGGTCATGCAATTCATCATTATCACATCCAACAAAAACAGACCATGATAAACATAGGATCTTCTTTACCCGTAGCTGAGATTGCATCAGTATTCAATGAGATGATCGCATTTGATTATTTAATCAAACAAGACCTCTCCAAAGAAGAAAAAATGATCTTACTAGCAAATCATATAGAAAGTAATTTTGCTACATCCCACAGGCAGAATGCGTTCTATCATTTCGAAAAGAGATTGCATGAGTTGATGAAAACTAAACTTCCTACAGCACAAGACTATAAGGATCTATATGTAGAAGAGATGGAAAAGATGTTCGGTAATTCTGTTTCTCATATCAAGGAAGATTATGCAAGTTATTGGAGTGTTGTAAGTCATTTTATTCATGTTCCTTTCTATGTTTACGCTTATAATATGTCTAATTTGTTAGTGATTGCCTTATATCAAACATATTTAGAACAAGGAAAGAAATTCGTTCCTAAATTTATCAACATGTTATCTGTAGGTACCTCCCTCACTCCTGCTGAAATGCTAGCAGAAATGGATATAGATTTAGATGAACCAACTTTCTGGAATAAAGGGATTGACTATTTAAAAAATAAAATTGATGAACTTGAGGATTTACTCTCTTAATCCCTTCATCATAAATTTTTAAAGGAAATAGACTATTCAAATAGTAATTTGTGAATGATTTCTAGAATAAAGACAAATTTGAAATAGAACTGACAAATTTTTTCATATGAAGTTAACGGATTTTCATAGCCATACCTATTTATCAGATGGAGTTTTAGGACCTGCTGAGCACATTAGGAGATTAATAGTACAAGGTTTAGATGCAATAGCTATAACTGATCATGTAGATTCTAGTACAATCGATTTTGTATTAGATTCATTAGATAAAATAAGATATGATTTCGAAGAGTATATCACTTTCTTACCTGGGGTGGAAATAACTCATGTTCTTCCTTCTCAGATTCCTATTCTTGCTAGAGAAGCAAAACAAAGAAATTTTCTTGTTGTTGTTCATGGAGAAACTATAATGGAACCTGTTGTCTCAGGGACTAACGAAGCTGCTGTTAAATGCTCAGATGTCGATATTCTTGCACATCCTGGAATTTTATCTTTTAAAGAAGCAAAATGGGCAAAAGATAATGAAGTGTTTCTTGAAATTACTACAAGAGGTACTCATGGGTTAACAAATGGTCTAGTTGCAGACTTGGCAATGAAAACAGGAGCTAAAATGGTTCTTAATACCGATTCTCATGCACCTAAAGATTTTCTTACTCTTAAATTACAAGAAAATACCGCTCTTGGAGCTAATATTCCTCGAAATCTATTCGAAGAAATTTTTGCCAAGAATCCAGAAGAATTAATAAAGAGAGTAATAAAGTAAGGCAGGAAAATGTCAAAAGAATTTAAGTTAAGTGAGAGATCAATTGTAGCTAGACATAGGAAACGAACATTTTTTTTCAGAATTTTTAACAAACTAGCAAATGGAATTTTTATATTTCTGTACGAAATATACTTGCTTCCAATTTTTGGTATTGGTAATAAAATGGTCTTAGTTCATACTATAGGTCGAAAAACTGGAAAAAAACGAACGACGCCTACATTAATATTTACTTTCTATACAGGAAAATTCACACTGTATGTTGCTAGAGGAAAGAAATCCGATTGGTTACAAAATATTTTAGCTACCGAAAATAAAATAATAGAAATTCAAAATGGTTTCAAGAAATGGAAAGTTAAAGCTACACTAATTGAAAATCCATCTGAGAAATCTAAACATTTAAGGCAGTATTTTGAAGAATTTCCTGAAGCAAAGACTATTTTCGGTTATGATAAGAAGAAACATGGAGATGTGTTTTATTCTGAAGAATACAAAAAAATTCTTGATATTGTTGAGTTTGTCCAACTTACTCCAGTAGTTGAGTAGTCTCTGCTATCTTTTTCCCTTCTTCTAAGCATAATTTCAATACTTCAAATCCGTTAGAAATAAGTCTACGTAGAGATTGAAAATTGGTAAAATCTTCCATAAATGCTATCCACCCTTCATAATAGAAATCTTTGTAACTTTCTGAAATTAAATGATAATCATGTTTTTCCAATTCTTCTGTGATTTTAGTTCTATTCAAGTCCCAAAATGCTAATGGATCATCTGATGATTGGGTTAATAATCTTACAGGCGATGGAGATACTCTCCAGCTCATTCTTCTAGCTGATGACCATAAATCATATCCTGTTTTTTCAAACATATCCATAGGTAATGATTGTAGAAATTCTTCAAGTAATAAAAGATTCTTTAAATCAACTTGTTTAATGAAATCATTGGATTTGGTTTGATATTGAGGAATTTCAGGTTTACCATATATTACCTTAATACTGGATTCACGAGGATGAATAAAGTCAACAATTTTCATAATATCGTCGAGTTTAAGAATTTGCATTCTAGGTAGATGAAAATAATTTGGATTAGTTTCTATGAATCGAGATTCATAGGTTTCTGATATGTTAACAGCTTCATGAAATGAAGTATCATCATTTAGAAACTGGGCATAATCAAACAATTTTATGTGGATATCCACATCACTTAGAACTGGCACATAATCGATATAACTATCCCAATCCTTGGTTGCAGAACCTTTTGCGTAAGCATACTTAATTGATTTTGAATAATTTGTTTGGAATATATCCCTCCAAATCTCTAAACATGAGTCTACTTCTTTGCGAGCTTGTTTCATATACTCAGAATGCTGATTCATAGATTTAATAATACAGTAATTCTTTTTATTTTATTGGTTAAATGAGTATAAAAACAGCTTTTTAAATGTTTAAATACTAATCTCTTCAAATATAAATGGAAGAGAATTTTATGAGCTTTGAGAGAGATAAAGGAGATGAGTTATTTTCTCAATTCAATTTCCTAGAAGCATTTCGTTGGTATCTCAAAGCAAGAGAAATTTTCTATCTTAAAGGCAAAGAAGAAGATTTAAGAGATGTTGAAATAAAAATTGCTCGATGTTTTGCACTTTTAGGTCAAAGGCAAGAATCTATTGATATCCTTACTGAATTAGCTGAACAAACCAAAGAACGTCTTCTTATTGATAACTATTATTTGGTATTACTAGAACTCATAGCTACTCACTTTGCTTATGGTTATTATGAAAGAGGAAAAGTGCTTTTAGATCAACTCGAAGAAGGTCAAATAACAATTTCTAATCCTCAAATCTTTTTCAGATATTGGCAAATAAGAGCTCAACTCCTAATAGTTTATCACAATTTATCAGATGCAAGAGAAATTGTACATTTTCTTATGGATAAAGCTAAAGAAATTGGGAATGAACCTTATTTTCATGAACTACAAGTTCTTGAAGCTCAAATTGATGCAGAAGAAGGCGATGTTTTAAAAGCATATTCAAGTATAGACGAAGCTTTCAAGTATTTTGAAAAAACACCTTTTGAAAGATCAGCTTTTGAAAAGAAAATTATTCTCTCACAATTTGTTGAAGAACCAGAAGAAACAATCAGATTAATAGATGAATATCTAGAAAGGTATCAACCAGATGATTTCCATCCTCTTATGTTTAATGCTCAACGAATAGAACTCGAATTGAGATCTGAAAAGATATCTCCTGAGGAAGCTGTTGAAAAAGGAGAAAGATTGTTATTTTCAGCTGAAAGTATTGAACATATGGAATTATCCTCTAAAGTGAGAAGACTAATGGCTGGATTATATCAATCTATTGGCAATCCTAATGATTCATTTAAATCGTTTGAAAAAGCAAAAAACTATTTTGAGAAAGAAAAACTAGAATATGAAGAAGCGATTACGACTTTTATCTATTTACCTGCATTGTTACAATTTCATTCTGCTAAACTTCTTGGATTGACAGGCTATCTCGGTGGACCAAGAATCAGAAATACTGCATTAATAGATCAAATGGATTTAGCTTTAGAAATCGAAAGAATAGGGGAAATTTTCGAAAAATATAATGATCCTGTAAGAGCAAAAATGGCTAGATTCTTTTTATTGTCCTATAAAATCTCAATGATTGGGATGAATCAAGAATACAAGAAGTCTATTAATGAAATTAATGATATTTATCAGTGGATGTTAGATGAAGGTGAACTTCATTATTCAGAAATGATAGGGCAATTTTTAGAATTAGTGAACCAGTTTAGGTAGAGTGCAGTTAATGAAAAGATACAATCCAAATGAAAGAGTTCAAGTTTATCGTCCTATCCATGAATTTCTTAATCTTTTAAGTAAGGAAATTGAGAATGATATTGAACAAGGAAAATATGAGGATATATTGATAGAATCACCAACATCAAGAAATCAAAAATCAATCATAGGTAGACTTCCAGATCCTGCAGAAAGATTGTTGGTTTTGGCACTAACAGCTAAAGAGATGATTGACAAGAAGAAGACAGATGAAAGAAATGTTCTTTTTAGTTTATTTCGAATCCCACAATTTATTTTTCCAAATTTTAATGAAGAAAACATCTCTCTCTACTCACAAGCAGAATTAAGTGAGGTTCTTAATTTTGTTAAAAAGTTTAATATGTATTTACCTCAACATTCCCCTAGATTTGATTCGAAAACGACCTCTATTTTAAAAATAGAATTTTATATCAATGCATATTTATATCTTGCAAAATCAATGATTGAAAAACGTTTTCCCTTTGCTAATGATTATTACGATTTTATGATCTTTTTAATTAGTGAATTTTTTACCATATTGAAGCCACAAATAGATGAAAATGAAAGAGAAATTCAGAATATAGCAATTACTCTTAAGAATTTCTTAGATTATACAACTATAGTTTACCTTATCGAGAATTTTCCTGAACAAATCAGTAAAGTAGTTTTTATTTTAAATACAATAAAAGATTTGAAATTCGATGATAACGAGAAAGAATTACTCACTGATATTTTGAAAGATTCAATACTTATAAATCGTAAAGATAGAGAACTATTTTTGGAAAAAATTAACTTCTAATTCTTTAAAATAATAGAATAAACATCAGAACTAATATTGATGTTGTCACTAAATCAGCACTGGAACTTAATAGTGGATTAACTAGATTATCTGGATCAAGACCAAATTTAAATGATAGAAATGCAGCAGATAGTGCTATAACACTTATTATCACAAACGAGAGAAAATTAGTTATAAGTAATAATCCTAAAATCCTTAAGTAAATTAAGAATGTAATTCCCTGAGGAAATAAAAGAACCCCAATTATACTCATTAAAGATACAATTAGTATTGCCCCAGTAACTATTCCCAAATAAGTTATCAAGAAATCTTGTGTTTTAAGAGATTTAAGGGAAGGTTTTATACTCCCTAGATGTAGTTTTGTTGAAGTTGTATTAGCAAGGATAGAATTTTGACTTCCAACTGAACTAATAATAGCGGGATAAAAGACTATGATTATTGGAGAGAGGATTGATGAGAGAGAGGCTAAAACTGAACCTGTTCCTGTTGCAATCAAATTTGTTATCGTTAGAACTGGTAGCGATTGTGATATGCCTTTCATGAAAAAATTACTTTGTCTGAGCTTAACGATTGCAAAAATAATAAAAACGGTTGAAATCACTAGAAGCGGGATTCCTAAAAATAAATAGAGATGCACATTTTCTTCCCAAGGTCGATACACCCAACATATTAGAAAAAATACAATGGTTATAATTATATCATTTACAGATGATGTCACGGGATAAACATACAAATCTGGATCTTTCTTTTTCTTGTAGATAAAGAAAGCTAATAGAAATGTGATTAACATAGAAACAGTTGCAGTTAATACAAATGTTGTAATGGTAATAGCAAAGATTTTAAGAATATATTTTAGTGGATTGAAGGGAAGCGTATAAAGTTTCATTAATATGCCGATGATAGATGTTACGGTTCCTATCAAAATTGCATCATAAATTGATAAAAAGAATATTAATACAATTAATTCAATAAAATTATCCGTGTTTTTTCTCCATGATGGTTTGATGGTCCCCAGATGTAAAGCTGTACCAAGCTTTCCAGTAAGAATACCATTTATATCACCTCGTACAGTAAGTAGAAGAGGATAAATCAGGAAAACCCATGGTAGTATCGGTTGTAAAGGTTTTAATAATGTAGCTGCACTCCCTGCAGCTAAACCTGTTACACCAAAAATCATTCCACCTAATACAGTTAGTGTAAATCCTGCATATAGAGAGAAGGTGGAACGATTCGTTTTCATACTTGTGTGAAAATCATAGAATCTTAATAAAGATAATTGTTATTAAGGAAAACGACTGAATAGAAATTTTAACCGTGATGAATTCCTAATTTTTCAATTATCTCTATTCTTCGTTTTACTAAGGCGAAGAAAGTTTCAGCAATTTCATTTGTTTTCTTAAGCTTTGGATCTTTTTCTAACAGTTCTATATAGCGTTTTGACAAGGGTGTACCAGCATTAGATACTTTTTTTGCTACTTCAAGTGCTTCAGCATATTTTTGTTGCATAAGCAAATGCGAAAATAGAAGGTTAGGATTTATTTTTACATCATCTGTAGGAATTAAGTCTAGATTAAGAAGCAATATCCAAGAGAGTGTATCAAATAAATCTGGATCTACTTGATCACATATTTGCTTCAAATCAACATATTTCTCTTCTCCAACTGTACTCATATGTATCACGATATTATGTTTTTTCTTCCATAATCAATTATAAATTTTTTCTTGGAGATTAAATATGAACTCAACTTTCAGAACAAAATATAATAGAAAGGAATACAAAGACATACAATATTTTGAAAAACAAAGGAATAATTCTTTTACCACTAACTTTGATTTCCTTGTTTTCTATTTTATTGCAATTACTAAAACTATCTCTCGTAGGTGAATAATTTCAACATTTTCACTTCCAAAAACCTTAGCTATAGTTTTTTGAAGATTTTCAGGATCAAATTGTCTTAATTCACCTGAAACGTTTTTAGGAGTAAAAATCTGAAAACCATGAGTTAAGTATCGCAAAGCTTCAAATAAATAACTCTCGAAATTTAAAATTTCGTAAAAAGCTACTTTACCTCCAGGTTTAAGGATTCTATGCACTTCTTTTATTAATTCTTCAGAATCTTCTTCATTAAGAAAACCTAAAGTAAGAATAGAGTTAATTCTATCTAAGAAGTCCTTTTTGAGTGGAATGTTATCTGGACTAGCTCGAATATTTTGGTAAAATGGTACTTGAGTCTCTTTTGCATAAGGTAGAAGAATATTAAACCTATTAGGAGTATCATCTTCAGATGCTGAAACACACTCATTACACATCTCTGGTACAAGGAACTCTGGATTATTTGGACTTATAACACTATAGTTCATCTCTTTCAGACAACCCATTGTTCTGACACACATATCATTTAATATTTCTATAAGTTGACTTAACATCATCTCAAATATCGAACTAATGCCCCAATAGACCGCTCGATTCAATTCATTTCTTCCTGGTTCATTAAGCTCAAGAAATGTTTTGTAACCCTGTCCTGGAATTGATTTGGTAGTGATAAAATCAGATTTTTCAAGTTTATCAAAAATAGCATAAAATGAGCTTTCTGGTTTATTTGCTATACTTTCGTGTTTATTTCGTAGAACTGATATCAGTTCACCTTTATAGACTGGTTCAGATGATCTGTTTAAGATTTTTAGAATTTCTAACTCAATCCAATTTACTGAAAAAACTGTTAAAATTCGTTTATCATCTTTTGAAATGTCAATTAAAAGCGAGTTATCATTTTCGAAACTATCCATGAAAGCACCATCTTAGAGATTTAAATGTATAATATAAGATTTATCAATCGACAGAAAAATAAAGAATGAAAGAAGAATTACTTCTTTTGTTTTCTTTTACGGATTACTACAAGTGCACCAATTGTAAAAACACCAGTTACAGCCCACCATACTTGGAAAGGACTTTCAGTAGTGTAACCGAGATAAGACAGTTCAATTGTACTGTTACTGTCGGTACCATTGTTATAGAAAAACTCATAGTATCTATCTGTCAAACCAGTTGTAGAATTAATATCCATATCTACAAACAGCAAATTACCAGAATCTACTATTGTGAAGTTGACATTAAACTGAAATCCCACACCACTAGTAACGTTAAAGAGATCTGCTTCTGCTTCAAATTCTTGACGAATTGTTGTGTTAGTGGCTCCAGAATCTGATAATTTATATAGATGCCAGAATAGAGGAAATCCTTCACCTGTATATTTGTCTCCATCAACTTTTACACTTGCATAAACCTTTTCCAAATCTGCTTCTTGAATAGGTCCTGGATACAAATCATCTTTCAATGTGACAGTAAAATTAACACCAACTGGGATATTCTCATAGAAATCTATCGATTGAGTAACATTCCAAGTAAAGGTACCATCCTTTACCATTAAATCTGAATAGTAGAGTCCATCAACATTCTGTGCTGAAGCGAAACGTGTCGCAAAAGCCAACATTAGTATTACAACTAAGCTTAGTTTTATAGCTTTCTTCAAATTATATTCACCTAGTTTATTTTACAGCTATGTTAAGAACAACATAGGTTTTTTTAAAGTTTACCTTTTACATATGTTTTTTAATACATTTTTAAAAGTTCCTCTAAAAACAAATAAATGGTATTGAAGTGAAAGAAGACTAGAGTTTTCCTTCTAATCTCAGTATAGCTTCTTCATCTTCTAGTTCTTGCGCTATTTTGAGAGCATTGTTTAAGTATTCTTTTGCTTTTTCAGTTCGAGTAAAAAGGAATATATTACCCATTTTTTCATATATTCTCATTAAACAAACATAATTTTCTAATTCTTGGCATATCGTAATAACAGCTTGATATTCAACTTGAGCTTTATTTTCATTAGTTAAGCTTTTAACATCTGCAATTATCTCCTTGAATACTCCTTCATAGAGGGGATTATTCCTCTTTTTAGCTATCTCCAAACCTTTATCAGCATATGAATTAGATAACTTTTGATTTCTTTCTCTAATTCCCTGTGCTATCTGTCTATATTTGTACATCATCATGTCAAAGTATAGATTATCATCTTCTTCATTATCAATTATTGATTCTATTATCTTTTCTAACTTCTTCTCTAATTTATCAGCTCTTTTCATATTACTTGTTTGTAATGCTAGTAATTGAGAACCTAAATGATTGTAAAAAGCACTAATACTTTTTCCTTCTTTTAGATATATATCACCTACTTCTTCATACAACTTTGAATATTCCAAAATGTCTGTATCATTTAATCTTGTAATTTTATTCTCATCATAAATTGTTTCCATCTCATTTACTTCTCTCTTCTTAGATTCTATTAGTTTCAGCTGCTTTTTCTCAATCCGGTTAATTATGTCAACTATACCTGTGCTTGAATAAATCTCAAAAATTTTCTTTGTTCCAGGAGTTTCCTCAACTGGTTCTGGTTCAGGTAATTTGAGAGAGTGAAGAAGTGCTTTACCTTTTTTAAGCTGATTTTGGGAGAATTTGTAAGCTTCATCTATGTCGTTTGCTTCAGGCAAATTTGAAACATTTTGTGCAGAAGTCTTAGCTTTTTGAAGATTCATTACTGCTTTTTGGTAATCTTTCTTTACTAAATCTAAGAGTCCTAATCTATATCTAATACGACTAATAGCTCTATCATCAGAAAGATTTTCAAAAAAACTAACATTTTCTTGATATAATTTGTAGCTGTGGTCTCTATCAGAGTTAAATAAACAGTGAGCTAATTCAATAGAGTTTTCAGCAAAGTACTCGCTTTCATCTAATTCCTGTGCTAATTCCCTTGCTTGATTGAACACAACAGCAGCATCTTTTAGATCAAAATTCTTTAAATTTTTACCAAATGCTGAAAGACTAAGCAAATGTAGTTTCTTATCATCAGATTTTCTAGCTTCAGTAACTGCTTGAAGATAATACTCGGTTGCTTCAGTGTGTTTCTTCTCAGATGTAAATAAAGTAGCTATTAATGTGGAAATTTTAGCGGTCAAATAATGCGCTTCAAGTCTTTTACCAACACTAAGTAACTCCAAAGCTCTTTCAATTGTACTGATAATTTCCCCCTCTTTAACTTGTTCAATTAATTTGTTATAGTTCTTCTCCAGTTCTTCAGTTTCGTCAACAATTTTATCTTGATAAGTAATTATCACATTAGATTCAGATATACCAACATTTTCTTCGTCAGGAATATCCTCTAATCCTACCATGTCGTTCATTTCTTGCATTTCCAACTGAAATTCTTCCATTTCATCTAAATCTTCGTATTCTTCTTCCTCAAGATCTTGAATATCCTTTTCTTCATCCATTGTTGTCACAAGAGTTTTGTTATAATAATAATTTTAGCATAAACCATTCTTATACTTATCCCTTAGTTTTATAATTAAGACAATTCTAGTTTATTTTTTAGGATTCTTACCCATGTTTCTAAATCATTTACTAACCAAGCAATAGAATCTTGTTTTCCATTTTTGTTTATGAAAAATACTTTTAGTAATTTACGTCCTTTCGTTTTCCCTAGATGACTCTTTACTATATCGATTTTATTGATTAAATTAAGGGGAATTAGGAAATCTTTACGTGGTATAAGCATTCCAAAAAAAAGCTCTGTTTCAGAAAGAATAAGAATTCCATTACCTCTCACTTGTTTTAGACCTAAAGATTCTTGTCCAAATGAATTAGCGTTTGTTGGTCCAAGGATAATTGTTCTCTCATCAAATTTTGATAATATCTCAAGTTTTCTTTTCTTAAACACCTTATACACCTGAATTTTGCATGTATTTCAAAATAATATCAATTATAGGTTTGGAATGTGTGTTTTTATTTGTTTTCAGATCAAGGAAAATACTATTCTTTATAATTTCATTTATTTTCTGTGTCATTTCTGTATCATGCATTCTATCCACACTTTCATCTACAACTAAAACTTGATTGTCGAAACCTGCATAAGAATCCCAGAATAACTTATTGAAGAAATGTTTTGAAGTCTTTTTCCACTTTAAGGGATCTCCTTCAATTATTGCACGGGCATATTTAGCTGCATGATATTCATCTTCTGCTTTGAAGTGTTTAACCCAAAAAATTCCGATAGGTTTGACTATCGCATATAACCATATGGGGAAAATTGTTAAGAGAATTCTTATTGAACGAGGAAGAGGTATTCTTTCTATTGGTCCTATGAAAACGCTAAGAAAAGGTGATATCATCTTATGAGATAACATATATGCTACTAGCATTGAACTAAAAGATGATGAAAGTACAACAACTCTATTTTGATCTAGGTGCAGGAATTCAAATATCTCCTTTATATCCAGAGTAAATCTTTGTGCATCAAATATAGAATCTTTTGTTACTTTGCTTGTTCCTTTTTCTCGTGTCTCAATATAAACTACGTTAAAATGTTTCTTTGCTTCCATTAATACTTCATTCCATCCCATAATAATTGAAGCCCAACCTGCAATTAGTACCAAAGTAAAAGGCTTAGTTTCTTTTGATTCAGTAGAGCTTCTAAGTATACGAAGCTCACAACCATCTGAAACTTTTACCCAAGAAATTTCTGCTATTTTTTCGAATTCTGATAAAGCTAAAAGATCAAATTTAGTTGCATCCTTCTTCTTTTTCATGGGAATTTAATTTGCTAGTTGAATTTAAATTTTACACATGAGAGCTAAAAATTTAAAAGAAAGAGAGTAATTGTAGAAACATCATGATTTTCGATGCAATAATTTTAGCTGGAAAGAGTGAAAAAGATGATGCTCTTTTACAACTTGAAAAAGTTCCAGCAAAAGGTTTTCTTAAACTTGGTAAGAAAATGTTCTTAGAACATCAAGTTGGTGTTATTGGACAATTGAAAGATATAAGAAATATCTACATTAGTGGTATGGCTGAAAAAGATTGGAAGACAGAACTTCCATTCCCGGTGATTTTCGATGAAGTTCAAGCTGGAATAATAGAAAAACTAAGGCATTTCAGACATGATGTTTTTACCCCAGAAACAGAACCAGATTATGTAATAATTATATCTAGTGATACTCCGCTGATAACCAAAGAAGCTGTTGAGAGATTTATTGAGAAATGTAAAAAAGCTACAGATGGTGAATTGAAAGCACTGTATTATATGTCCTTAATAGATGAAAAAGTGATGACTGCAAAATTCCCTGAATCTAATAGATCGTATCTGAAGTTAAAGGATGTAAAATGGTGTGCTGGTGATACTCTCCTTGCTAAACCATCAATTATTGACACTCATGGAGATGTTCTTGATCAACTTATAAATAGCAGAAAGTCTGTATTCAAATCTTTGTTTGTTTTAAGTCCTTGGACAGTTGTAAAAATTATGATCGGTCAATTAACACTAGATGGATTCAACAATGCGATTAACAAATATCTCTTTAAACAACCAAATTCATGCTTAGGAATTCTTGCGGATGATCCAGAATTAGGAATGGATGTAGACAAACCATTTCAACTAGAAATTGTAAGAGAATACTATGCTAAAATGAAAAAATAAGAGGAAATATGTCGATTTTATAGGGAATCAAGTGTTGGATAAAGTGTGATCATAACAGTACCATATCCAAGACTATTTGCTACACAAGGACTTATTTCCCAGAATTTAGTATCTTTAATTTTTCTGATTTGTTTAATCTTGTTCTCTAGTTTCTTCCCTAATTTCTCATTTTGAACATGTGAAACAATCAGATTATATTCAATATTAGCATCAGTATCTTCTTCAGCTTTAGCAATAATCTTCTTTACTGCACTACCAAAACCGGTTCCAGCACCAGCTGAACCAAAGCCTTTATCAAGTGTAGATAGATAAAGAGGTTTTAGACGCATCAAAGTAGAAATAATAGACATTTTGGTTGTTTTCTTAATTTTACCAGTTCTGAATAAAATATCAAAAGTTGTAGATACACCCATAGTAAAAATCTTTGTTTTTAATTTATCTAGGGTTTTTGTTATAGATGTAATAGATTCACCTTTTTCAAGTAATTCTTGAGCATAAAGAGTAAAAGGAGCTTGGCTTGTAGCAGCATGTCCTGTAGAATAAAATTGATCTTTTATTTTGTCTTTAACTTTTTTATATGCTAACTTGACAGGAGCAATTTGATTAGTGAGTTCAGGTGTCACGTATAAATATAAAATATCTGTATATCCCTCTTCGATGGCTTTATTGAATATATCCAGTATATCTTGAGGATTGGCAACAGAGGTTTTAGGTACAGGATTCATGTGTTTCATTTGTGATACAAATTGCTTATAATCTACCTCAGAAAGTTCTTTCTTATAGTCTCCTTCAATATCAATTGTAGGTTCTATAAGAACAATATTTTTCTCTTCTGCATATTCTGCAGGTATTTGTGATGTAGAATCAGTCATTATTTTAATTTTCATAGAGACCAATTGCTATTTTTTCAATTATTATATAAAGTTTATCAGCTATTATAATTAACAGTAAAAGTAATTACAAATCTATAGATTTACGTTTTTGGAATATGAAAACAATTCAGCATCTAAACTTCACAAATTTTATTAACCGACATAATGTTATATTCAAAGGAAAACCAAACAAATTAACTATTAACAGGTGGAAAATAAATGAAAATTAAAATTACAACTGATGTAACAACTTGTATCCCAAAAGATGTTGCAGATAAAAATGATATTGAGTTTATTGAGTTTTATTTGAATATAGATGGTAAGCCTACTAAAGAACTATCAGAAATTGATAGAGAGAAATTTATGAACGAATTACAAGATATGGATCCCTTTCCTACTTCTAATTTTCCCAGTCCTCAAGATTATCTTGAAGCTTTTCAGAAGATACTTGATGATGGGTATGATGAGATATTCCACATCGGACTTAGTCCTAACATTTCAGGAGCGTTAAACTCTGCTAAAGCTGCTGCCAAAAGGCTGAAAAATGCAAAAATTACTATCTATGATAGTGGTATAATGGCTCCAAGTCAAGGTGCAATGGTTCTTATGATTGTAAAGCTGCTGAAAAAAGGAAAAAAACCTGATGAAATTATAAAATACTTAGAATCCATTAAACACAATATCTATGGAGCAGGCTTATCGGTGAATTTTGATATACTCTTTAAAACAGGTAGAGTGAAGAAAAGTGCTGGACTGACAGTTATTTCTTCCTTGATGAAACTTAAACCTTTGTTTGAATTAAATTTCGAAACGGGAGTAACTGGAATAGGCGGAGGAGCTGGCTTTAATGGAGCTATTAAGAAAATTGTACAAAACATTGTTGAAAAAACTGATGAAACATTAACTTATGATCTTATAATGACAGATGCAGGTGACCCTGAACTACTGAAAAAACTAGAAGAAAAAGTTAAGAAAGTGAGAACAATTAAAAACGTTCTTCACTGGCCAATGGTTTCTATGATGATTCATACTTGCGGAAAAGGTTCAGTAATGGCAACCTTAGCTCCAACAATTGATGAGGTTTAGATTTTCATTGAAACTTTTCTTTTATTTTTTTATTACGGCCTGAACGATACCACGATAACATTGCACAGGTCGCAGAACGACGGCAGGGCGGGAAAGGTAAGAATAAGAATATGGAAATATTAAACGGGGTGCGTTGATATGCCGGAAGAAACACTTGAG
>CAZJUB010000029.1:0-30924 GCA_964549075.1 uncultured archaeon
TTTAGCTTTTGAAGGTATAAGTTTATCAACAGCATCAAAAATGACATCATAAGTTTCTTCTTTTGAAGTGAAATCTTCTTTAGTATAATCTAGAACTGTATCTGCACCTAAGGATTTCACCAAATCTAGATTTTTTGTACTACAAATACCTGTTACCTTTGCACCATAATATTTAGCTATTTGTACAGCAAATGTACCAACACTGCCTGATGCTCCATAGATCAAAACTTTCTGATCTTCTTGGATATTTGCTTTACGTAGAGTTACAAGAGCTGTAATAGCTCCTGATGCAAAACCTGCTGCACTTTCTTCAATAGTTAAATTAGAAGGTTTTGGAGCTATTACTCCATCTTCAGAAAGACATACATATTCAGCATATGCTCCAAAATTGAAACCAGTGGAAGCAAAAATCTGGTCTCCTTCTTTGAATTTTGTTACATTTTTTCCAGCAGCCTCAATAACTCCAGCTAATTCCATTCCTAAAATCCTTTTCTTAGACTTCGGCTTTCTAAAACCTAGTATAACTCTCAACATTATCGATTGAAATTTCGAATCTGGATGCTTTCCCCTTCTTATTATCACATCACCTATCGTAACAGAAGTCGCATGATTTTTTACTAAAATCTCATTATCTTTAGGAACTGGTTTCTCAACATTTTTTAACTTAAGAACTTCAGGAGTACCATATTGTTCAAAGACTACAGCTTTCATGTTTTAAAAATAAGTGGAAGCTATTTAAGATATTTTCTCAATTTTTCTATCTCTTTATTTGCAGATTCTAAGGTTGGTACTTCAATATTCTTTAATTGACCAAATATGAGAGGATTATCTTTAGCTGCTCTCCCAATCATTACTCCCCAACAACCAATTTTTTTCATCTCTTCTACATCTTTTTTAGTTCTAATATCTCCGTTAGCTATGATTTTTTTCCCAGTCGTAACACATTCAGGGAAAACATTCCAATCAGCTTTAACATCATACGACTCTGAACGATATCTAGCATGAACTACAAAAAAATCAGCATCTACTTTTTCTATTAGCTTGATATACACTTTCTCTTTTTTCTCTCTCCAATTTACTCCAAGACGTAATTTAATATTAACATTAAAATCAAATCTCTTTATTAAATCAACTATTTTCATAACTTTTGTAGGTCTCTTTACCATTGCACTCCCAATGCCTTGTCGAACATAGGATTGAGAAGGACATCCTAAATTAAAATTAAAGCCTCTAAAACCTACTTCAGGAGCAAAACTGTTTAAGAACTTTTTGAGTTTCTCTTCATCTTTTCCCATAATCTGTATCATAGTAGGAGTATTGTCAGGTATTTTTATTCTCTCTAAAGCAGATTTGGTTCTCTTTGCAAGAGTTTCAAATCTTATTTGTTCTGTAAATGTAAGATCTGCACCATATTTGTGACAGATAGATCTAAAACTAGCATCAGTTATCTTCTCCATAGGTGCAAGCATATACTCCATAATTATACATATTTTATGTATATCTTAAAACATTTTATCTTCCTTTCTTCTATTTTACATTTCTTATTGTTTGTATGTTCTCCATAGTTGCTATAAATTTTGAATTCTATAGAACTCTTCGATTTTTTCTGCAAGGAATTTAATTTCTTTTTGTTTCATTATAGCGGGAGAAGGGAGATAAACAATCCCATCATTAAATTTTTTATGTTTTTGATCTCCTTCATATGAGTGATTGAACATCTTATAAGTTGGATTTGTTATACATGGAATTTTATTTTCAGTAAGAAATTCTAGGAATTGGTCAACAAGACTATCTTCCATCAAGATTGTATTATATGGCGTTAAAACTGGATCTCCTCTATTCCAAGGGAAGAATTTGTGCAATAATTTTGGTGAAAAAGAATCATAAAATATTCTATATTTTCTTGTGTATAGAGCTTCCATTTTTTTATAATTATCTAAATTCTTATACATCGATTTTAACAAAGCATTAGAAGGCTTTAACATATAATTATAATGATTAAATCCTGGATTTTTAGTTCTATATGACTTAGTAAATTTAAGAAGACTGACGTTATTATTAAAAAAACCGACAATATCAAAGATATCAAAGAAAAAAGCTATAAACAATCTGCTATTGTAGAAGAAATAAGTGGGAACTTTTTTAAGAAGATCTCCAAATCTCTTTCGTAGCTTTTCTGTTGGTGAAGTTTCAACTGTTCGTTTAACATCTTCGATTAATTCTTGATATTTATTTCTTATAAACATAAATCCTCCACCAAGTGCAATTGGTTTTTTATCCATACCCATAGAATAAATGGAAATATCAACTACTTCATTACTAAACTTTTTGTCTAAAGTTCCCCCTTGAACCCTATCTTCTATAATAATACAGTTATGTTTCTTCTTAAAATCAGAAAGTACAGATAAATCCAAATCTTGTCCAAAAAGATGTGTTATAACGATTAGGTCACACCTATTAATGTCTGGGATTTTTGCAATCCCGTTATAATCTTTATTAAATTCTATAATATGTATATTTTCAGGTTTTACAAAGCGCTCTAGAATATTCCTGAAGGATGTATGATGTAGAGGTGTTGTTGCAACCACTAAGTCCTTTCTGTTGTAATGGCACATACACGCTTCAAATAAAGCTCGACAAGAAAAACCTAATTGCATTGTATAATCTTTATTTTCTATCCATAGATCAAAAGTCTTGATTGTGAATAGATCAAAGAAATGTCTGAAAAAAGAGAAAAAACCAATTGGTAAGTAATCAGGAGCTGCTTTAATACTGTGCTGAGCCATTCTAATATTGTTCTTTTCAAGTTATTTAAAAGAATAATGCTGAAACTAAAGAAAAAATAAATGAAATAAAGAAAATTTGATAATATTCTTCTTACTACTTATGTTAAAGGTTCCATTATTTTTCTTTGTCTAAATTTCTTGAAATATTGATTAAATGATGATGGGAATTTGGTTGTATCTTTTAACAATAAATAGGGAAAAGCTGTTAAGAATCTTCCCAAAGCAGAAATTGCTAAAGCTATTATAACTGCTAATCTATATCCTTGAGAAGGTACTAGTGCATCTACAACATAACCGCAAGTTAAAGAACCAAAGAATTGTATTATCCCATTTCCCATATTAAATAAACCTATGTAGGTTCCTCCTGATTTTTCCGGGACAATATCAAATAGATAAGCTGTTAAACTAGGTAATCCTAAAGTTGAAATCGAACTAACAAAGAAAACTGCAACTAGTAACTGCCATATTTCAGAAACAAAAATAAAAGTAAATGGAAAAAAAACAATGGTTAGTCTGTTCAAGAAGATCAATTTTGTTCTGCCGAATTTATCAGATAATTTTCCCCCTAAGCTTAAAAACAAGATGGCAGTAATGGCATAAATAGCATTAAAGAGTGATACATCTAAAACTGTACCGTTAAGAAACTCCTCATGTCTAAGAACAATAGGTATGAGTGGCCAAGTAAAAGCAAAGAAAAAACCATGAATCATAGATACGCCAAAAAATTTTCTAAAAGGTTTATTCTTCAAACATTCTTTGAATTTTTCAACTTTGATTGTTTCACCATTTATATCTTCCTTCCTTCTTTTCTTTGGTTCTTTTATTGTTAATAAAGGAAGAATACTCAAAACAGATATTCCTAAAGCTATTACTGTTGGTATCCATATATAATGCTGTACTTCTGTATCTTCTAAAGCCAAAGTAATTAAAAGCCCTGTTAGAATTAATGTAAATAAACGACCAATTGAATCGAAAATTAATATGTTTCCAGCTAATTTTGCCCTCACTTTTGGTGGAAAAAGAGAATTTTGAAGAGCTATCCAAGAAGGTGTTCCTAAGCTGATTAGAATATTAACAGCTGCTGTGATTAATATGATAAATATTGGGTTTGTTATCCACCCAAGAAAAATATAAGGTAGGATCCAAAATAAACTCGATGTTATAACAAAAGGTAACCTCCTTCCAATAATATCTGATAACTTTCCAAAGAGAGGATTAAGAAGTGTTGATAACAGATTAGTAATTGATTGAATCCATGCAAGAATAGAAGCTTTTGATCCCATATCTACAGCTATTAATCCAACAAAAGGAGTAACTAAGCCTCCAGCCATTGCAGAAGCTGTAGTTTTAGAATAAAGGGCTGTTAATTCTTTTTTTGAAATTTTTTGATCTTTATGACTCTTAGGTACAATTGAATTAGTTTCTGCACTCTCAGACATAAAGAATCTTCCTTTTCAAATTAAATTAGAACGAATCTATCTTGGTATAAAACATTTCGGTGATGCTAGTTAAGTTTAAAAGAGTGCTACTTATAATGAAAAACCAAATGTTTAGAGAAATTTTTGTGTTTATATATTCAAAACTTATTATGAGATAGGAGCTGCGAAGAAAGCAGTTACTTCGAAACACTCCCAAAACACACGTTTGATTATACTGCTTTCGCTTGTTCTCTCCATTATATTTCAATCTAACACTATTTCGCCACATTTAGAGGAGCCAGCTTTGATAATAAGATACGGGAGCTACTTAGAAGGCGGATACTTCGACTGAATGCTCATTTCGTGAAAATGACCGCTTTCAAGTATACTCTCCTAATAATAAACAAAACAGGTACAATTCATGACTTTTCTTGTCGAAGATCATGATACGGGGAGAAGGACTTTAGGAGGTTAAGTAAAAATGAAATTAAATGTTAAAAATAAGCCAGATTATTTATCTAGAAGGGATATAACTCTCAATCACGAAGGAGAGATATCTTACCTTTGGTCTGACAAAATTGAGTTATTCAAACAAGTAGCAACATGCTTCTTTGGCGAACCAAAATTTTATACAAACAGCAAAACCTCTGCAGAAAATCTAATTCAAATCGCTATCAAAGTAGCAAAAGAAGATCCTGATTTTGTGTTGAGGTTAGCAATTAAAGCACGACATGAATATAATCTTAGAACTGTACCAATTGTTCTACTCAATATTGTAGTTAACACTAAAATTCACCCAAATACTTACAAAGCTGTTGCAATGACTATTAGTAGAGCTGATGAGTTAACAGAAATTGTTGCAGCAGCTCAGTTATTCTCACGCAAAGATGGTAAGAATAAGCTTATTCTTCCTCAAGCTATTAAGAAAGGAGTAGCATTAGCTTTCAACAAATTTGATTCTTATCAATTTGCAAAATACGATCGTAAAAACTATGAAATCACATTCTCCAATCTACTTGATTTGACTCACCCCAAACCTAAGAACAATGAACAGTCAACTATATTCAAATCCATAAGAGACAGATCTTTAGCTTCTCCAAATACTTGGGAAGTAATAATTTCAGTAAAAGGAAGCACTAGAGAGAACTGGGAGAAAGCACTTGAACAGATGCCTATCTTTGCTTTTCTAAGAAATCTGAGAAACCTAATGAAAAATGGTGTAAATTTTGAAGACAAATTAGTGGGTATTTTCCATAATGAGGAAATAATTAGAAAATCCAAATTACTACCATTTAGATTCTATTCAGCTTTTCAAGAGATACTCAAATTTTCATATACTTCTAGTTACATCTCAAACATCGAAAAACACGGATATGGTGATAATAGTAAATTCAGAGACATACTCAATAAAACTAAGAATGCATTGAACAAAGCCTTGGAATTATCCATACCCAATATTTCAATTCCAGATGGTAGAAACTTGATATTGGTTGATTTATCAGGATCAATGGATTCTCCAATTTCAAGTAAAAGTACAATACGAAACCGAGATATTTCAGCACTATTTGGAGCTGTGCTCCATTCTAAACTTGGTGATAGAAAAACATCTATTTGGGGATTTGGTGAAACAGCTAAGGAAATATATCTAGATGAAATGAACAAATTATCTTTGTTAGACAAAGCTAAAGCTATAGAAACATTAAATGTAGGACATGCAACAAATGCACATCTACCAGTTCAAAACGTAACACAACAGAATAGGTATTTCGATAGAATCTTTATCTTTACAGATGAACAGGTTTACGACAGTAGATATCCTTCTTACAATAGATCTAGAGGAGTTTTAAGAAATGCAATACTAAAATATCGAGAAGAACTTAATCCACAAGCTCAACTCTATATTTTCAATCTTGCTGGATATAGTACAGGTTCAATTATGCCTGAAGACGATGGTTTTACACATCTCATAGCTGGATGGTCGGATGCTATATTCAAATTTATTGAAGTAAATGAGAGAAGTCACGAAGCTATACTCAAATCTATTTACGAAAATACTGATTATGAAAACTATACTATTTCTTAATCTTTTTTTCGCCTTAATTGTAAGATATTTAACCAAGCTATTTTATGGATTATTAACTGCCAAAAGAGAGTGATATTATTACTACTGTAGAAGAGCGTACTTCTATTATTGATGATCTAATTAAAACTTACAAGTATAGTACTGCCCTTGAGGAAATTAATGATTTAGAAGGATTACCTGCACTTACAGAAAAGCAGTTTGCAGAATTGATGACTAAGAAAGCATCTGTTCTGAGCAATTTAGGATTCTTTGAACAAGCAAAATCACTAGCACACCATACTATCAATCTTTTCGGAGAAACTACTCTTTCATTAGATGAAAAGTACCATCTGTTTATCATAGTAATAGAAGCTTTATGGCAACTAGGTGAATTTGAAGAAAGCTTGTTAATGATTGAAAGAATCGAAAATAAAATCAAAAATGATGAAAAAAATGTTCCTCTTGCACTACTTAACAAAGTTAATGCTTATCTCTCTTTGAATAAAAGCTCAATTTATAGTTTTACTGATTTACTTAAATCAGAAGAATATATTGAACGTACTTTAGAGTTTTCAGAAGAAATTGATGATGAAATTTTAAATGCTCAGAGTTTATATCGCAAAGGAAAAATACTGACTTATCAAGGAAAATTAATCCAGGCAGTATCAATATTGGAAAAAAGTCTTGCTATTGGGAGAAAACTTAACAATTATTTGATTATGGCTGATGCTTTGGTTGCAATAGGAGAGATACATCGTTTGAGAGGAGATTTTGGTAAAGCTCTCCAATTTTACAATACTGCACTCATATTACATCAAGAAATAGGGAATACATATGGTATGGCTATAATTTACAATAATGTTGGAATTGTATATTACAGTAAAGGAGATTTCGATAACTCCTTTGAATATTTTACTAAAAGTTTACGTAGAGCACTAGAGATAAATTTTAGATTTACCGTTGTGGAATCTTTATTCTATCTGATAAATATTCTAGTAAGCAAAGATCAGCTATTTGAAGCTAAAGAACATCTCCAAATCGCAAAAGATACTGCTTTAGATCAGAAAGATACGATGATCTACTATTATTCCCTTCTCTCAGAGGTCGTACTTCTTAGAAACGAAAATAGATTTTCTAGTTTAGGTAGAGCATATGATATCCTTCAAGAGATCATCAGTAAGAATCTAGTTTATCAAGAAATAACCATACATGCAATGCTCAATCTATGTGAAATATTACTCAATGAATTGAAATATTCAGGAAAGGAAGAGATACTTGAAGATTTGGATGATCTCACAGATAAACTACTAGAAATAGCAGAACAGCAATTTTCCCATTCCTTATTAGCAGAAGTATATTGGTTAAAAGGAAGGCTTGCTTTAGTAAATGCAGATTTAGATAAAGCTCGCGGATTTCTCTCAACTGCTCAATCCATTGCAGAAGTCCAGAATTTAGAGAATTTGGCTAGAAAAATTTCAAATGATCACGATAACTTATTGTCTCAGCTGAATATGTGGAAGAATCTTATCGATGAAGATGTAAGTCTTGCTGATAGAATTCAAGAATCAAAAATTGATAAATTAGTAGCAAGTATGATAAATCGTGCAACTTTCGATATACAAGAAATAGAGAACGATACCCCAGTTATGTTAATTCTTCTAAATGAAGGAGGTGTACCATTATTTTCCTTACAGTTTGGAACAGGAAAAACAGTTAATCAAATTTTACTCTCTGGATTCTTATCAGCAATCAATAATATTGTTCAAGAAGTATTCGAAACCAAAGGATCTATAAGAAGAATAGAACATCAAAATTATCTTTTAATATTTCAGAATATTGAAAATATTATTGTATGTTATGCTTTCAAAGGTTCAAGTTATTCTGCAAGGAAGAAATTGAATTATTTCATAAAACAGATTGAAACATCATCTTTCAAGGAAGAGTTTATGTTTTCTTCATCAACAGGAAAAGTTCTTGATAATGAGAAAAATGAAATTTTAGAAAAATGGGCAACAGAAATTTTTGAAATGAAGGCTTAGAAAAAAATATCTTTTATTTTAATACCAAAGCATTTTTCTTCTAGATATTTTTTAAAACCCATTCTTTCATTAATACTTAACATTGGCGTATTTGAATCAGCATTCCCAGTAATTATAACTTGAACATCTGGATACTTATCTCTTATAAATAAGAGCATCTCAGCTTTTAACCATTTACCTAGTCCTCTTCCTCGATGTTTCAACGTTACTCCAGTTAACTCTTGCTCAACTTGATGAGGTCTTGATTCATGGTAGAAAATTTCGGTAAGTCCACTCAAATCTCCTGAAGATTCTCTGGTAACCATCGTATGCCATTTATATCCTATTGTTTTTCTTCTTTGCTCCTCTTCTCTGATTTTTTTTGGAGTAATAGTTTCAGGTCGCCATTCGAAATCTCCTATCGGGACTAATTTCATGATGGTTGTATATAATTTTGCGTAATCATAGATTATATCTTCTGGGCATCTATCAAATGAAATCAATTCTATCTTTTCTTTTTGTGCTCTTTTATGACCAGATTGTTTCCACTTGTTCATCAATTCCCAATTAACATCTTCAAGATATAATCGATTTTGAGCACCAACAATTAAGACCTTAGCACTAAGCATCTCCCAGAATTGTTTTTCCCTTGCTCTATAAGTGCAAGTTTCGATAGTAGTAATATCCTTATATTCCTCAAGAATTTTTAAAGCATCTTTTAGTAGGATCTCGGCAAATTTCTGAAATTCATTTATTTCCAGAGACGTAATAAACATGTTTGCTATGGATTTATTTTTCTCATAATCTGAATTATCTGGTGTTCTGACCAAGATAATATTACAAGCACATATTTTTCTGTCTTTATCATAAATTATTCTTCTTATTAATTTCTCACCGATTTTTTTCGACCTTATCTGTTTTTGAGAGTATTCTTTAGGAGGTACAGGATCTCTAGGATATAATTCTTTAAACAGAGTATTATGATATTCTGTATAGACATCAAATGATTGGGCATCAACTTCATCGGGATTGAAGTCTTCTATTATTAAATCCATAGGGGTAGAAAAATTCAAAACTATTAAATGTTTCAGCTTTACACTAGAGTATTAAAAAAGAAAGAAAAAAAATTAATAGAGAGTAATTATATCCTCTCTATTCACTTTTTAGCTTTGACCATGACATCTACAAACATTACTGGCTCTACATCATAGACTATACCGCGTGTACGAATAGGATCTAGATGATTTATTTTTCTTCTACCAACAATGAGGTTGATGTAAGCAAATAACCATTCCCAAGTCCCAATAAATCTGAGTTTATCCCAAATTCTGATTACAATATCTGCTGCAATAAAGAAAACAATTGATAATAGAGCTGCATTCAAGAATGGCATTTGATATCTAGTCACATATTCCCAGCTGAATCCTCCAGCAGCTGCTACGATGTTTAGAACTTTCTCTGGAATAAAAATGAGTACCTGCGACATATAAACAGTTAAAGCTACTATTCCCCATCTTCGGACAAATCTGGATCTTCTCAACCACTTATCCACTTTTAATTTCGAATTAAATTCAACTTTATGAATTAGGAATAGTAAAGCTGCTAATTCCAATCCTGTATTTGCTAACATAAACCAAGTAGGATGAACATGTTGAAAAACAAGTACTCCACTATTGTTTGGTCCAGTACTGAATAAACTCACAGTAAATAATTTGGAATCCACAAATACAAACCAAATACCACCTAATAGGAATAATCCTAAAGATGTCCAATATCCTACTTTTAGGAATTTCTTAGATGGGTTGTCTTGTGCTAACCACATTCCAATTATTATTCCTATTATTGCAGAAGCGAGCATCGGAAAAATTGGAGCCTCTCTACCTCCAAAGAAAATCAACCAATAACGCGCAAATGGGTGAGGAATTGGTTGAAGGTATGGCGGTCCAGCATCTGTTCGAAAATCAACTAATACACCTGGTTGGTATTCAATGCCTATAGCTTGATTAATCCCTTGTTGAACAAAAGGTGCAACGAAGATAATAATTAGAGCTAAAACACTGAAAATTATCGAATTTCGTAATAATTTCTTCATTCCACCTTTTCTACTTATGAAATAGAAAATAATACTTGCAATAATAATACTGAAAGCTATATCTTGTAAAGCTTCTACAAAGAAAACAAAATCTGTAGCAATCTGCCAATTCCATGTTCCATGAGTTCTATGCCATGTGTCAATAATTCCAAAGGTATTGAAAATAGCATTATACAATGTTCCAATACCCCACAGCACAAAACCAGCAAAGATGTTTTTGAGCATTATACTGAGCCTATTATTGCCTTCTTTGAGTCTTTTTGCCATTACATAAGTGTGTACAGCAGCTGAAATCATGATAAAGAAACCACGCCAGTGACCAAAGATAAAGAAGAGAAAAGCAAAAGGTAATTGCCAAGTTAAACTTCCCAAATCTCCGGTACCAAAAAAGTCCCAACTATTGAAAAAACCGTGAAACAAAGTCATTCCCATGACTGCAAGTCCACGAGCGAAGTCAAGTGAAGTTATTCTTTTCATAACAATCAAAAAAAATGAACTAATTAAAAAGATTTTGGAGAAAAATTATTTATTTAATCCTCTAATCCTGATGAGGTTTCTTTGTAACTAATCCAGATAACTTCCTCTTTCTTGATACCACTATCTAATTTGTTAGATTTCACTTTAGAAAATAGACCTTGAATGTTAACAAAGATCCACTCCATAGAACCTTTCATCTTAACTTGAATAAGAATCTGAACAACTAATTCATAATACATCAGAACATAGATGACAATGAAAATAATAACCCAAAACAGTTCTTTGGGAATTACATAATGTTCCATGAGATTTATCCCTGTTGTAGGTTCAGAAATAAGGGTTAAAATATACCTTGGAAGAAGTTCAAGAATGTGTAGAGAGTAGATTGTTAGAGAAAAAGTGCCCCATCTTCTAAAGAATTTCCAAACAAAACCATTCGCAAATTTTTCACCTTTACCCTTAAATTCAACTTGACTTAAGATGATCATTAATAGAATTATTTGACCACCTAACCTGACCATGTAATAACCTACTGCAGGCGGATTTTCTATGGTAGTGAATTTGAAAATGTGGTAGCTTGTAGAAAGTTCAGGTTTAATAAAACCTAGAATTACAAAGGTACCACCTATTAGAATCATACTTATTCCTGTAATGATGAAATTCCAAAGAATCTTTTTCCTCGGTTTAGGATCAGCTAAAAACACACCAATCAAAGATCCCATAAATGCTGAAGCTAAAAATGGTAACATAGGAAATTTCGGTCCACACAATATTGTAAGTAACCATACCCCAAATGATTTGTGACCACCTAAAGAATTAATATCTGGCCAATTAGGAATCAGTGACTTTGCTACTAAATCATTGATAAATGGAGTGGCAAAAAAAACAATTCCAGTCATTACACCAATAATCATTGTATTTCTTTTTGTCTTTTTGTATCCATCGTTTTTTAGGAGAAGGAAGAGAATAACGCCGTTGATTATTATTGCTATTCCTATAATTTGAAGAGTTTGAATATAGAAATTTTCTGCAACAAAAGGTCTAAAACTCGAGAAAGATTCGACAAAATTTCCAGTTATAGCCCAGTTTCTAAAAGATGTTCCAAAGTACCCCCAATAACCAAGTCCCTCAACCAAATAACCTAATACAACAATAAAAGTCCCACCAACTATATTTTTCTGCAAAAGTTTCTTTGGATTTACTCCCATTCTTACTTTACGAGCAAATACTAAAGAATTAACTGTTGCTGAAATAAAAAGAAAGAAACCATGCCAGGTTCCCAAATATCCTAGAATAATAACCAGAATCCAAGTAAATACTCCAAAATCTAAATTCCCTGAATTTATTGAATCCATTAACCAAGAAGCATCAAATAATTTGTAACTTACATGAACAAGGATCATACCAAAAATTGCTATACCTCTCAGAATATCTAATGTAACTAACCTTTGTGGAATCTCTTTTTTCAAATCACTAGGTATATCTTCTCGTAGATTCAATTGGATCCCTTTAGGCATGATTCTTATTTTTGAGACTTATATAAAACTTATCAGAAGCAAAGGTAAAGATTATACTCTTTCTTAATCAGCTATTGTATCAGGTTGCTTAATAGATAAATCTGCTTCTTCAGTAGTTGGTATTTTTTGATCCAGTACATCAAAATCTGTATCTGCTATATAATCACTTTCCAAATTAAAAGGTAAATAATCAACATCTCCAAAATTATTCAAAAGAGCATAATTTCTAAATTCAGGTATAAAAATCGAGTATGGATCAAAGTATTGAGGTGATACTAATCTTCTCATATCATACGAAGCTTCTTCATTGTTTAAAGCCATACAGAGGTTGGTGAGATAAATCTCTATTTCTGAGTTAAATTTCTGTGTAAATGCTAAATAGTATTGTTCATGAACCTCCTTCACTCTATTAGAGAATTCCTCTATCGATATCTCCTTTTGAATAACCAAAATTAGATTTCCTAACAAAGTAAAAGCAAATGCATCTCTAGGAGCATATTTGGAGTAATCAGATAACCTAATCAATTTATGAGCAAGTCTTTCAAGTTCATCGTATCTTTCTTCACGAGTAGCTAGAGTAGTTTCATAGATCGCTAATAATCCATTGAGTTTAGGATATCGTTTCATTCCATCTTCTGAGAAGAAATATTGATACTCTTTCAAAATTTTCTCCATATGAGTATAATTCTGCATCTTTAAGGCCATAATCCCTCCAAAATAGATGAATTCTTCCAACATACCACCTATTCCATCAGCCATCTGGCTATTAATGAAATCTGGACTGTCCATAAGATGTGTGTATTTATCCATATACTCATACAATTTTGGCATAACTTCATTTTCGATTGGATGAAAATATTTCATATCATCTTTAATGATAATATTATAAGCTGCTTTTAAACCAATTATGAAGGCTTTTGTAACCTCTAATTCATAGATTGTTTCACTTACATCATTATCTGTAAGAGGATTGTCATTTAAATTGAAGTATCCTTGATTTACATGTTCTTTTAAATCTGCAACATAGTTTTCTCCTTTCTTCAACAGATTTTCCATAGAATTAAGGAACCCTTCTGGATTAGTAATATCTATCACTTCATTATTAGAGCTGATTTTTAAAGAATCATTGTAGAGATATCTCTGCAAATCCATCAAAAAGGTAATAATATAATCAATCGCTGCAAAAGTAGCATAATACATCGAATAATTACGTTCTTTAGGTATTTTTTTTGCTAGCTCTATATTTTTTTTCACATTCCAGAATTTATCCATATAATTAATGTACTGGATACTTGCCTTCAGTCCTTCAGTCATCCAATGTTCTAAATCATGTTTGTATATCTGTGTTAAAGATTCACATAAGCTAAAGAAGAATAAGTATGCTGAGCTTAAATAATTGAGTATTAATTTCCTCCTTCTGTGAAATTGGTGATGATCCCAATCAACATATAGATCTTTGACATCCAAAGTAGATATCCCAATAAGAACATTAGCTAATGCATGAGCAGAACCTGCGACTTGCAATTCACCAGCTTGTCCATATTGTAATGCGTACATAGATGCATATCTCAATCTGAAAAGTTCAAGTTCATACCATTGAATAGGTAATTTATCTTGAGGTAAGTTAGTGAGAATCAGAGTTATTTTTTCCAGAACAGATTCAAAGAAGAAGGAAGCTTTTTCAGAATCAGTTAATAAATCATCAGGAATCTCACTTAAGATGTGTTTCAGCTCATCAACTCTCTGAGATACAAGTATTCTAACTCTAGTTTCTGAGTAATTGCTCCAATTAATATTATTTACAATATCGTTTATATTGTCAAATAACTCCAAAATTTCTTTAAATATCTTATCTTCAGACATTTTTACCCCCCTACTTAATAGTAGAGGAACCACTGTTCTCTTCTAAGTCAGATTCTCATTTCAGCACACTGACAATATATAGAAAAAGTAGTTTATTTTTAAACTTCTCCTTGAGGTAAAATGAAAAAGTAGTGAAAATAGCTAATTATACTCTTCAAACTCAAAATTACATGCTTTATTTACTATTTTCCAGTTATCGTTCACTTTTAAAAGAGTAAGAAAATCAGTCGTATGACCTATTCCCTTTGCTGTTAAAGCTTTCCAATACATAACAGCAATAGCAGCAGTACCTCTCTGGTCTATATGCATAATCTCAGTTTCGAATTTCGTTCCTTTTGCTTTATGTTCATCTAGAATTTCTTTCCAAACAGCATAAGGTCTAAATTGATTTCTTAATTCTTCAGTTTTCAAATCTACCGAATTCAATCGCATATCTGGATGAAAAGATTGTTTTATACACTCAATATCCCAGTTATAAAAAGCATTAGCATAGTTTTCTAGAAGTTCTCTTATATTTTCTACTTCGTTCTGATCATTATAAGGTATTTGAGTGTCATTTATCACTCTATCCAATAATTCTTCTGAAGTTAGAGAGATTGTATGTCCAGATTTGTTGATAATTTTCCAAATCTCACCAAATTTCATGAGTGTCAAATAATCTGTAGTATCTCTTGGATCATCTGAATCATCCACTAAGAATCTAACTCTAGAATAAGCAACGGTACCAGTTTGGTAAATACTTTCAATATTTACATAATAATTGACTTCAGGATGTAATTTTTGATTCTCTAGAAAATCAATTACCCATCTATAGCACAGACCTTTGTAGAAATTATCTTGTTCAGGTATATACCAGTAAACCATTGACTCGTAGTGGAAAGCCCTTGTTAATTTTTCAATACTCCATTCATTAAATGCTTCATCATATAGTTGGATCGTTTTCTCTATCTCTTCTATCTCAACATTTTCTCCATTAAACATTTTACCACCTTAGTTTTTTAATTTCTTAACATCCGTTATTTTAGCAACTATCTTCCACTGATTATTCATTCTTAGAAGAGAAAGAAAATCTGTAAATATTGTTTTCTTATCTTCTTTCTCTTGATACCATTGAAGTAAGACTGTTGCAGCTTTTCCAACCCTATTGATTTCTTTAATCTCTGCTTGTTGACTTATTTTTCCTTGTGGTTTTTCTTTAGGTCTTGATTGAACCAAAGTAAGTTTCTCAAGACTACCATTCGTTTTATCAAAGTGTATTTTTACTCCTTCAGGATGCCAGGATTTTTCAGCTTTTTCGAAGTTAAATTCGATAACACCATCAATATAATCTTGTACTATTTCTTCGATATTATCTAATTCCTTTCTATAGTTTTCTTCCATTCTTATCTCCTCAATAACACTAATATTAAGCTAGACAAAAGTCAATTCATTTGTAGGAAAACAACTTTCTCTGTACGTGTGTGCGACTTCATGCACTTATAACTTTTATTGACATCTCTGAAAGATAAAATTCTTATTTGTTTATTGTAACATTCAACCATGAAAGTCCTTGTTACAGGAGCTTTTGGCAATTTGGGAAAAAGTACATTAGAAGCTCTACTTAAGTCAGAGCACAATATTACAGCTATGGATGTAAAAACTCGAACAACTAAAAAATTGGCAAAGAAATTCTCTAATATAAGCGAAATTAAGTGTCTTTGGGGTTCTATACAAGACATATCTTCTGTAAAAGAATCAGTTACAAGTCAGGATTGTATTATACATCTCGCTGGAGTGACACCTCCTTTTACGGAAAACAATCCAGAACTTTCCTATAAGATAAATGTACTTGGAACACAAAATGTTATAGAAGTAGCTCAAGAAGAAAAAAATCAACCTAAATTTATTTTCCCAAGTTCAGTTTCAATTTATGGTCCTCTATCACCTTCATCCAAACTCTTAACATCAGATTGCCCGATAAATCCTACAGATGTTTATACAAGAAATAAAGCAGAAGCAGAAAAAATAATACAAAATAGTTCTTTACCTTGGACAATTCTAAGAATAACAGCTGTTCCTTCACCTTCAATTTTTAAAAACAAAATAAACCTGCTCTATAATATTCCTTTAGATCAAAAGATAGAGTTTGCTCATACTAAAGATATTGGGAAGGCTATTGCCAATACAGTAACAGCTTCTACTGAAGGAAAAATATTACTCTTAGGTGGTGGTGAAAAATCCCAATTAACGAATAGAGTTTTTGTTCAATGTATCTTAGATACTTTAGGGCTTGAAATGCTTCCAGAATCAGTTTTTAAAATACCTAAAAGCAAAACTGATTGGTACTATACAGGTTGGCTGGATTCCCAAGAAGCTCAAGAATTGTTAGAATATCAATCACGGTCATTTTCTGATTATCTAGATGAAATAAGTGAAAAAACAAAATTTCTTCGCCTAATTATAGGATTTTTAAAACCAATTGTCAGAAAAATATTAATTTCTCAGTCACCTTATTACAAAGAAAATTTACAACGCTAATTTTTTTCAGATAGACTAATATTCTAGTTTGAAAATTTTTATAGGATGGAAGATAAAATCTCTAATTCAAAAATATTAGAAAAAATTAAAAAATGGATTATGGAAAACACAGTAGATAATAATACAGAAGCTGCTCTTCTAGTTGGTTCTTGGGCAGAAGATAGAGCTAAAGAAAAAAGTGATGTTGATATAGTTTTGATAAAGAATGATCAACCTGAACCTATTCAGAACATTAAAACAAATGTTGAAGGAAAAAATCTTGATATTTGGATTCATTCTCAAGAATATATACTAGAAAATTTACAGAAGGACAATTCTAGTCTAAGTGATATCTACCAGAAATCTCTAATTATTACCTTTTTTAACAATTGTAAGATTTGGTTTGAAAAGGAGGATTATATTAAGAAGTGTAAATCAATTTGCGAAAATTGGCAGTGGGATCCAAAAGATAGAATTTATATTAAAATGATGGGAAAGCCTCCAAAAATGGACTGGGCTAAGGAAGCTTATGAGGAAAATCTTCGACTTTTACATTTATTTGAACAGAAATTTGATAATAATTTACCAATATCGCATTATCTCAAAGACTATCCGGAATTGTATAAACCTGTAGAAAAGTCTAAAGTTATGAGTCTTTACAAATTGGTGATTCCTTTGTTTGAACAGTTGAATATAGAAAAAGAATGGATAGAAATAACTGATACAAAAAAAGCCATACTTGAAGAAGATTGGGATATAGCTTTTGTTTCACTCAAGGATGTTCTTTATTTTCTCTTGAGAAGATATGTTTCCCCTCCCTCTATGGAAAGGAGAGATCCAAGTTTCTGGAGTTTTGTCGAATCAAAAATCATTCCACAAGAGTACATCAAGGCTTTAGAGATCGCATATTGTAAAATTGATGCATGACTATGGATAGTATAAGTTATTTAACTAAATGTTTGAATCTTATCTGAAAATCTAATATGATCTGTTCTACTTTTTTCCTAAATTCATCTGTTTGAAAATAAATTGCTTTATTCAGATAACTTTCAAGTTCTTTCCAATTGACCAATTCATAAATTAATCTCAAAAATCTCTTAGCACTTGTTGATTTAACTTTAGTGTGCATCCCAACTACAAAGATGAAATCATCTCTTGTTCTAAAATAATAGTTAACTCCTTCCATCTGTATGGAATATAACTCTGAACCTAATTCTCTAGAAAAAGCTATCATTGCAGCACTAAATCCACTAAATAATAGCTCGTCCATAATCTCACTTACGTATGAACGATGAAAAACAGCTAGTCCACTTAAGTCTACCACTGTAAATCGAAGAAGAGGTGGTTTTTCAGGGATTTCAGACATTTTGGACTGTTCTCTTATTTTCGAAGATTTAGCGTTCAATATTGCACCTATATATTCACTTCAAGAATTATTATACAACTTAGCTAATTAAAAAGTGTATGGTGAAAATTTGCTGAAAATATGATTTTATCTTAGAAAGTTGCTAGAAAACACTTTTATTTTTGCGTTTTAAAAAAATCACATGCGTGCATTGGTAGTTTTAACACATTCTGAATGTAAGAGACTTATTGCAAAAGGATTGAAAGAACATCCTGAAATTAAGGAAGCTATGAAAGAATCAAAGATTTTTATTTCGAGAGGATCTACAACAGCTTATGTTTTGGAAGAATTATTAGGTGAAGAAATAGATAAATCTCATTATGTTGCTGGACAAGTAACAGGAGATAAAAAAAATCTATTCAGACTTGGTAGTCTTAAAACTGATAAACGAATAAAAGAAGTGTTTTTAGAAAAGGGAAAGAAAAAGGAAGTAGATAATTTGAGAGACATCATCGAGGATTTCCATCCGGGAGATGTTATCATAAAAGGTGCAAATACACTTGATTTTGAAGGTGTTGCTGGAGTTTATATGGCTCATCCAATTGGTGGAACAGTAGGAGCCTTTCTACCTATCGCAATAGCTCGTGGAATTACTATAATTGTTCCAGTAAGTATCTCACGATCTACTGATGATAGTGTTTGGGAGTTATCACAAATCTTAGGGAACGAAACAGTTGATCCAGAATACTCAATGGGACACCCTATAGGGATTATGCCTATTCCTGGTGAAGTTTTCACTGAATTTGATGCTTTTGATTTGCTTTATCCTGAAGTTAATGTGTTTCATATCGGATCAAGTGGAGTAGGTAGTGGTGAAGGTTCGTTACATTTCTTATTTATAGGAGAAGATGATAAAGTCAAGGAAGCTTATAATGATATGGTGAAATTGGCAAAAGAAGAGCCAAAATATATTCCTGATGAGGAGTAATTTTTTTTGAAAAAAATAAAAAGGAGTCTCTGCAAATTATGCGAGATATAAACTTACGTTTGCAAAGACTCTGATGATATAAACAATTAGAAGAATTAAAGTTGTAATTCCTAAAGCAAGGTAGAAATTCTTGGGTTTTAGCCATTTATGTATCAAAGCTATAGTTAATGCAAAAGCAAGTATTATAGATAGAGGGAATAAATCTTGATTATTATCAAAAATAAAGAAAGAACCTACCCAACCTGTAACAACAACAAATATGATTATACATAATGCCGCTATAAAAGATTTCCAGATGGTTGCTTTTCTAAATTCCTTTCTTCGATCTAAGAATTCCATAAAAACTAACATTCCAAATATAAGAAGAATTTCAGCAGCCCAAACGAGCCACTCCCACCACAATGCATGAAATGCAAATACGACTTGTGCCATTTTTTGGTCTATTCGTTGGAGATGTGAATGGTGTATTTAAACAAGTTTCTAAAGGCTTATTTAACCTTAAATAAGATTCTTTCTTAAAATCTATTTTTCATTATTTTGTATAAAATTCGATAATTTTGTAGTTTTAAGATTTCAGTGAAATTTGTTATATGAAAATATGAGGTAAATTTGTATCTAATTTCGAAATTTTTGTTATTCCCAATACTATAAAAATACACAAACACCTCGTATTGGTTAGAGTATTTTCAAGGTGTAAAATTTTGAAAGATGGTATTTTTCAAGTTCCAAAACCTAAGAATGAATCAATTTTAGGTTATCTTCCAGGGAGTAATGAAAGAGAAGAACTAAAGAAAAAATTAGACTTTATCAAAGAGAAATTCGAGATACCTCTAATCATTGATGGCATTGAGGTTTTAAGTGATAATAAAGGAACTTGTGTTCCTCCACACAACCATCAATTAGTCTTAGCAGATTACAATAAAGCGGGAGAAGAAGAAGTAGAAGCTGCAATAGAAGCTGCATTAAATGCAAAAGAAAACTGGGAATTATTTCATTGGTCAGATAGAGCAGCTATATTATTGAAAGCTGCAGATTTTATGGCAGGTCCATATAGACAAATTATGAACGCAGCAACCATGCTCGGGGTAAGTAAAAACGTTTTCCAAGCTGAAATTGATGTAGTTGAATTGATAGATTTCTTCAGGTTTAATGCTTATTACATGAGTCAAATATATGAACAACAACCTAGTTCTCCTCGAGGTCAATGGAATAGATTAGAATATAGACCTCTTGAAGGATTTGTGTTTGCTATTACTCCGTTTAATTTTATCTCTATTACTGGGAATTTACCTACTTCACCTGCTTTGATGGGAAATACTGTTGTATGGAAACCTGCTTCATCAGCTGTCTATCCCGCTTATTATATCATGCAAATACTTATGGAAGCTGGATTACCTCCAGGTGTGATAAACTTCGTTCCAGGCCAAGGATCTACAGTGGGTAAGCAAATCTTGAATCATCCAGATTTAGCAGGGATTCACTTTACTGGCAGTACCGGAGTCTTTCAGTGGATCTGGAAAACAATTGGTAATAATATAACTAAATATCGAACCTATCCAAGATTAGTAGGTGAAACTGGAGGAAAAGACTTTATTTTTGTACATGAATCAGCAAATGTCAACGAAGTTGCAACTGCCTTGATTCGAGGAGCATTCGAATTTCAAGGTCAGAAATGTTCTGCAGCCAGTAGGACCTATATTCCTGAGAGTATGTGGGAAGGAATTAAAGAACAATTAGTTAAAGCTACTTCAGAATTTAAACAAGGAGATGTGGAAGATTTTACTACTTTCATGAATGCTGTAATAGACCAACCTTCGTTTAACAACATTACAAGCTATATAGATTATGCGAAAAATTCAGAAGAAGCAGAGATTCTAACTGGAGGGAACTTTGATGATAAAAAAGGTTATTTCATCGAACCTACCACAATAGTTACATCTAATCCAAAATTTAAAACAATGGAAGAAGAAATCTTTGGACCAGTTTTAACAGTTTATGTTTATCCTGATGAAAAATTCAAAGAAACCTTAGATCTCTGTGATAATATTTCTCCTTATGCATTAACGGGATCAATTTTCGCAAAAGATAGAACTGCAATAGAGTTAGCAAGTAAGATACTAAGAAATGCTGCAGGAAATTTCTACATCAACGATAAACCAACTGGAGCAGTAGTAGGACACCAACCATTTGGTGGGGCAAGAGCATCAGGAACTAATGATAAAGCAGGAAGTTATTTGAATTTACTTAGATGGACTTCAGTAAGAACAATTAAGGAGAATTTTATCCCTCCAAAAGATTATTCTTATCCTTATATGATAGAAGAATGATATTTAGAGGAATTTACTCCTTTTTACAATATAAGAATCAAAATCAAAAAAAATTAGAATAATTTTAAAAAAACCTGTGTGTTTCTATACGTCTTTAGCTGCAACAGTTTTTCTACCGTTAGCTTTTGTTCTCTCTACTGCCATTTTGATCTTTTTAGCAACAAGAACATTTAGTTCATCATAAAAATCGCTAGAAACGTTGTAATCACCAAGTGTCTTGACATAGTCTTTCACTTTTGATTTTACAATTAAAACTTCTAATACTTCCTTTTTAGGCATTTTTTAAACCTCCAAATTAGGTTTCAAATCTTTTATTGCGCTAATAGTTTATAAAGTCTCTTTTAGTTTCATTCTAAGTATTTATTTTGGAAGAAGGTAGCTTTTTATAGAAGTTATCTGTTCATTTATTTAGAATTTTGTTTGGATCTAATATAAATGTTTGATACTGGAAATACAGCTTTTATGCTTGTTGCCACTAGCTTAGTAATGCTTATGACTCCAGGTCTTGCCTTTTTTTATGGTGGACTTGTCAGTCGAAAGAATGTTTTGACAATAATGATGCAAAGTTTTGTGTCTCTTGGGTGGACAACCATATTATGGGTAACTGTTGGATTTACAATGTGCTTTGGAGATGACTTAGGTGGAATAATTGGAAATGGAAAATATATTTTTCTTCGTAATATTACTGTTGATACACCAATTAGTGCAGTACTAGAAGGTAGTACGGCTAATATCCCTATATTGGTCTTCGTAGCTTATCAGATGATGTTTGCAATTATTACGCCTGCTTTAATAACAGGTGCTTTTGCAGATAGAGTCAGATTTAAAGCATACATGATTTTCCTTACCGTCTGGTTACTGTTTGTCTACTTCCCACTTGTACATATGGTCTGGGGAGGCGGATTCCTTTCTAATTGGGGTGTTAAGGATTTTGCGGGAGGAATTGTGGTTCATGCAAGTGCAGGTTTTGCCGCTCTAGCCTCGATTTTCGTTGTTGGAAAAAGAAAAATGAAAGTATCAAGACCTCACAGTATTCCATTAGTTGCAATAGGAACAGCTCTGTTGTGGTTTGGATGGTATGGTTTCAATGCTGGAAGTGAATTACAAGTTGATCATATAACAGCTATTGCTTTTGTTAACACAGATGTTGCAGCTTCATTTGCTGCTATTACTTGGTTAATAATATCAATGATTTTTGAGAAAAAACCAAAAATTCTAGGTATGCTAACTGGTGCAGTAGCAGGTCTAGCAACTATTACTCCAGCAGCTGGATATGTAACTGTACAAACATCCATGATAATTGGTGTACTTGCAGCTATATTTTGCTATCTCGCTATTTGGTTTAAAAATAAAAGAGGTTGGGACGATGCTCTAGATGTGTGGGGAGTACATGGTGTTGGAGGATTTTTAGGAATTGTAATGTTAGGTATAACAGCATGGCCTGAAGTGAATGGAGTTACTGGATTAATCCGTGGCGGTTGGCAATTCTTTTTGAAGCAACTAGCTGCAGTTTCTGGTGTTGCTGTTTATGCATTTGTTTTTAGTTTTGCTGCTCTATGGCTTATAAACAAAATTACTCGCGTAAAAGTTCCAGAAAGTGCTGAAGAAGATCTTGATAAATTCGAATTTGCAGAAGAAGCTTATATCGAAGAGTAATAAACAGTTTTCTAAAAATACCTTCTTTACTTTTTTTCTTTTTTTCTTTTTAAAACTCCTTCTAATATAATAGCTAACGTCTGATGGGAAATCTTTTATTAAAACAAGATTGTTAGAACATCGAGAGAAAATAAATCGAATGTTGGAGATGCTTTAATTGATAACTGTTGGAAAAGAAAACCTTTACTCAAACAATAATTATGGAGTAGAAATTCAGAGCGTTATTTTACAAAAGTATAAGAATTCTACTAGATGGTTTTGGTCAGCTTTTACACGTTATCCTTTTCGATACTTATTAGGTATTATACTCCTAGTTATCAGTACTTATTCTTCAACTAAAACTCTAGCACTTATAGGAGATGTTTTAGGAATTATACAACGAAATCTCTCATTAAAACTAACATCTTTTCTCCCGATAAACATCTCAGAAATTACAACTATAGGTTGGGGACAAACAACTATCAATATGTTCACACCAGATTTTATTCGAACAATTATTTGGATGGTAATTTATGTTATCATCGCTTGGGTAACATTAAGTGTAAATATAGCTATATGGGCTGATACTTCTTTCCGAGTGCAAAGAGATATGAGACAAGAATTCTATGAGGTTGTTCAAAACCATTCTATGGCATTTTTCGATGTTAATGACTCAGGAGTTATTCTTTCAATGGGAATGAATGAAATCAACCAAGTTCGCATGGCTTATCACCCTTCGTTAAGAAATTTGTTAGGGTCAGTTATGACGATTGTGATTACAACCGTATTACTCTGGATTTATGACTGGATTATTGGAGTCGTGTTTTTGGTCTCATTTATTCTTTATTTGATTATTGCTTGGATATATGCAGCAAAGGTAGCTCCAATACGTCAAAAACTTGCAACTGATTTAGGTTCGATGTCTTCTATTTCACAAGAGATGTTCAAAGGTGTAGATGTTGTTAGATCATTTAATAATCATGAGAAAGAAATTACTAAATTTAACAAAGTGAGCTTAGAGTATGCTGACGATATGAGAAGAGAAGGATATTTGAGTGCTTTCTACTGGCCAGCTGTAATCTCTATTTTAGTAACAGCAGGAGCATTTGCTTTTGGAATATATAGTGTGATAATTGGTCGATATGTAAGTATAGGTATTCTAATATCAATTCTGTCTCTCTTATTAAATCTCAATAGACAGAATTTCATGATACCACAACGTCTTATAATGTTACAAGCTGGACTTCAAAATTCTAGACGTTTATGGAATGTGATGAGTTTTAAAGATCCCTTGGAACAATCAGAAACTCCAATTGAAGGAAACTGGAATAAAGAAGTGGTTTTTGAAAATGTGAGTTTTGCTTATCCAGGAACAGAAAAATTAGTGCTCAATAACGTATCTTTCTCTATTCATGCTGGGGCTAGAGTTGCACTTATTGGAGGTCCTGGATCAGGTAAATCGACTATTCTAAAACTATTATTAAGACTATATGATCCAACTAGTGGGAAAATCAAAATTAATAATTCTAATATCAAAGATATGCATACAAGCTATGTTCGTTCAAATGTAACTATGGTTGAACAAGATATCTTCTTATTTTCAGATACTTTAAAGGCTAATATAGCGTTCGCAAAACCAGAAGCTACTGATGAAGAGATAAGAGCTGCTGCTGATAAAGCTCAAATTTCCCAATTTATTGAATCATTACCAGAAGGTTATCAGACAATAATTGGAGAAAGAGGAGTTACTCTTTCTGGTGGTCAACGTCAGCGTATTGCAATTGCTCGTGCTCTTTTATCCAATCCAAATTTGTTACTTCTAGATGATAGTACAAGTGCTGTTGATATAAAGACCGAGTTAAGACTTAGATATGCAATGGAAGAATTAATGAAAAATCGAACTAGTATTGTAGTAACACAACGATTAACAACACTAGTTGCAGCAGACATGATTATTCTGATGAAAAAAGGTAAAGTAGTAGATATTGGTCATCATGAGGAGTTAATTCAAAGATGCTCAGATTATCAATTTATGTGTCAACACTTACCTATAGCTAAAGGTTCTGCAAGTTCTGACCTAGCAGATGCTATTTCGGGAGGGAGAGATTGATGTCTCATGGACATCCAAGAGGTGGTCCTGGTCGAGCATTTGGAGCGATTAAATATGATCGAGCTCGTTCAACTAAGGTTCTTGTTGGTAATTTGTGGAGATACATCAGAGTTTATATCAAACCAATAATACTGGTTGTCTCTATCTCTATTGTCTATTCCATTATGAGGGTGGTTAGTCCAATAATTATTGGACGGGGAATCAACGTTTTAACTGAAACACCTAGTGCAACAAGTCTGTTAATTGGTCTTACTGTAGCTTTCCTTCTTTTGACTATTGTAGGATGGGTACTCGATTCTCTATCAACCCGAATACAAGCAAAAATGAATTCAGAAATGTTACATGAAGTAAGATCTGATCTTTATAGAAAACTTAGTTACTCAGACATGGCTTACTTGAAAAATGAGCAATCTGGTAATGTAACTGCTCGAGTCACAGCTGATACTGGCGAATTAGCTACTGGATTAATTTTATTTACATCTGTTGTATCTCAATTATTAGTAATAGTTGGATCATTTGTCTGGTTGATGCTTTCAAACTGGATAATTGGTTTAATCTCACTCACTGCAGTTCCTATTGCTTTTCTCATGGCTAATATTCTTAGTTTTTTTGCTCGTAAAATTGTATTAAGAGTAAGGAGAGCTTTTGGAGTAGTTTCAGCAAAAATGGCAGAAGGACTAGAAGGTGTTGCTGTAGCTAAATCATTCAACAGAGAACGAGATTTAGCTACAGAATTACGTGAGTTAAATCATCAGCATTACAAATATTCACGGCAATTCGGATTTTTAATGATGTTTATCAATCCAACAATGACAGCTTTAACTTATGGTCTTTTTATTGCAATAATCTATGCGAGTGGATGGATTAATCAACATACTGGAATCCAATTGGGAGATATTTATACTGATGTTCAACTCTCTCAATCATTCTTATTTCCAATGGTGATGCTATCTATGATGTTTCCACAGCTGGAATCTGCTTTAGGTGCTATGGACAGAATTATAGACGTTTTCGAAGCTAAATTAGCTGTAGCAGACAAAACTGATGCAGTGAATCTTCAACAAACCGATGATAGTGTCCATTTTGATCATGTAAGTTTTGCTTATACTGATGATAATTATGTTCTTCAAGATGTTACTTTTACGACTAATGCTGGTGAGATGATGGCTATCGTAGGGCATACCGGTGCAGGTAAAACTACACTATTTTCTTCTCTTCTAACGAGATTTTATGATGTTAGTAAAGGAGCGATTAAGATAGGAAATCAAGATATTCGAGATGTTAAACAGTCTTCTCTACGTAAAACAATTGGTTTAGTAACTCAAGAACCATTTTTATTTAATGGAACAGTGTTGGAGAACATCTTATACGGCTCACCCGATGCAACAAGAGATGACGTTTACTCTATAAGTAAGAGGATTAATGCTGATGAATTTATTGAAGCTTTACCAAATGGTTATGACACTGTTGTTGTAGAAGGTGGAAAAAAACTCTCTGCAGGACAGAGACAAATTATTACTGTAGCAAGAACCATGCTTGCTGATCCCAGAATATTGGTCTTAGATGAAGCTACTAGCAGATTGGATACTTATACTGAGTCTCTTATACAAGCTGCTCAACGAGAACTTTTCAGAGGAAGGACGACATTTGTCATTGCTCACAGACTTTCTACAATCAAAGATGCTGATAGAATAGTAGTTTTTGAAGAAGGAAAACTTATGGAAATGGGTACTCATAATGAATTAATGAAATTAGATGGGATTTATGCAGATCTTTACAATACTTACTATGTTCATCAAGGTTTAGAGGACATTTCGCTTTCTCTAGAGGATTTGGAACCAGAGACTTTGGATGAAAGTATTCAGAAACAATCAATGAACAAGCCTACTTTTACTGTAGGAGCTGGAGGTTCTCATCCATCCGGAAAACCTAAAGAGATGCCTGATAAAAAACAAATGCAAGAATTTATGGAAGAGCTCAAGAAAAAAGGAGACGAAAAACAACTCCAACATGTCGAAAAAATGATGAAAATGATGAAAAATATGAAGAAAGATGATTAATTTTTATGCCTTTCTACTCATTCTTCTTTATCCTTTTTGTTATTTCAATTAATCTTTCGAGACATTTTTTTGTTGATTCTTGCTGATTTTTACCAATCAGTGTTGCAAGATTCATCTGTAGATTAAATGTTATACGAAATTCAAAGAGAGTGTAGATAAGATTTAAACCTTCAAAAGAGCTCAAAACTATATTCCTTCCTTCTAAATATTCTTTCCAGATTCTTTTTCTAATCTCAGGAAAATTCTCCCACCATTTCCATATTCCGAATCCCCACTCGCCAAAATTGAACTCCCAAATAGGATTATCTACTCTTACTGTTTCCCAATCCAATATCCCTGTTATTTCCAAATTATCCTTGGTTGCTACTAAGATTTGATCTTCATGAATATCACCATGAAGAAGAACATGATTAAGAGCTACTATTTCTTTGATACAATTTTTCCATAATTTTATTGTCTCCTCCTCGCTAAGAATATCAAATTGAGTAAGTTTATTTTCTCTAATATATTTGAGAATTTGATTGTGAACAAAATTGAAAGTTTCTTCCCAAGTTTCCACAGATAGTAATTTTATCTCAAATTTGTATCTTTCAGAGTCGTATATCTTTCTTTGTACAATCGCTGAAGGTATCTCTTTTAATGAAATATTATGCCAAATCGAAAATAATCTTGCTAAACTAGTATGTATCCTTAGCAATTGTTCCAAAGTTAAATTATCTTCAATTTTAGAATAAGCAATACCTTTCAATCTCGAAACTTCTGCAAATTCATAAAACGATATGTCAGGAACATAGAATCTTTCAATAAATCTAGGAATAGGTAAATTTTTCAGATTGTTAAGAAATTCGTAAGTAGTTAGTTCAATATCTAACCATTCGACTCCTTTGGGATCTCTTGGAAATAGAAAAACTCTTTCTTCAGTAAAAAGAATTAATTTTCTCCAACCATCAAAATTAGCTCTAATATCTTGCGGTTGAACATCAGTTAATTTGCAGAATTTGTCTAATTGTTCGTAATTTAAAACACCAAAAACTGCATAATCTACATCCATGAAGATTAAGACATATACACAATAATAACTATTTCTTTTCTTTGGTTTGTTCGATAGATTTATTATCGTATCAAGAACTAAAAGGAATGATGAATAAGAAACAAGAAACCACAGATACTGACAAAGCTGCAAACGGAGAATTGGTTGAAGAAATCAAAGCGATGAACAGACGTTGGTATCAGAAAAAATGGTTAGTAATCTTAAGTTTGATTTTAAGCGTTACAACATTTATTGGAGGTTTCTATGTTGAATTCGATTCAATATGGCAGTCTGCTGTTCAAACTGTCGTTTTTATTATATCTGCAGGATTCTTTGTTTTAGTACTTTCATATGTTTTCAATATCACCTGGTTCTATACACTCAAAAAAAAATCAGATAGAGAATACATGCTATCTGCACTCTTACAGGTTTTCAGTATCTTTGCAATTATCCCAAATATTATTTTAGTGAGTATACGTTATACTACCGATTTTATCCTCACAGATGTAAGAGGAGCTTATTTGTTTACTTATTACAAAAACAATTATTCTTCATTATTAGATGATGTATACATAAGTTGGAAAGTGCTATTTAGTGGTGACAAATTTTGGTTTCAATATCATTTAGGAGTTGAAAATACACAACTTCTCATCGTTTTAATTGTTATCTATTCATTAATTATCATTATTTTAGGTTTCACTACTTATGCTACCATAAAGAAGATGAAGAAACCATTTAACCTTAAAGACCATCTGAAATATCTTCTGGACTTATTTTTAATGTTCTATTATGGAATAATGGCTCTCTATGTTTTTATTAAGAAACTAGTCTCTGCAGAAAAATCTAAGAAAACTGATTTTGTTTATTTCCGTAAATTCAAAGAGACGGTGATCTTTCTACTAGTCCCATTACTCTTTGTTGGATTATTCTTTGCTCTCTATCTGTTTAGCAATTTTGCAATAGAGTTTCTATTAGATTCACCTTGGCCACTATTTTTTTAAAAATTCTAAATTGTGTTCAAAACTACACAAGTACTCTTTTCTAGAATCAATTTATATTTATCTATCATAAAATAAAAAGTGATACGCTATGGTTAGAGTAAGAAAGAACCGAACTTTAATTTTACTTTCTATTTCTATTTTAACATTAATGATTATGATACCAGCTTTGAGAGCTGTTGCTTTCACTGATTCAACTCCAACCAATCCTTTCTTAATAATGGAATATAATCCAAATGAAGTCTATTTTGTCAACTCACAAACAATTATAGATAGTTCAAACCGTGTTCATTTCTTCCTTCAAATCAGGTACTTCAACAGTACCTTTGTTATTCTTCATATCACAGAGGATAAGCTGATAGAAGTAGAAAGAGGACTTTTTCCAGGATATTTATTCCAAGCTTATTGTATTGGAAACAACGTCAGTTTGATTTACCAATTAGAGAATCAGATTTATCGACATACTCTCAAATTTTATTCGTGGAATAATGTGACAGGATCTTCATTATCAACAGTATATACCACTAATGATGTCATCTTTGATCCAAAAGTAATTTTCGAAGATACTATACTTCACATTTTAGTTACTAAGTATGAATATAGTTACCCTGAAGGTCTGGATATTACCCATATAAGGATATATCAGAACGGTACAACAGAAGAAGATACATATTTCATAGAAGGTATAGTTGACGAGAATGAGCCTTTTATACTAAATAATCAGCTATTTGTTTATCTCAAATATTACAATTACAATGAAACTCTAGAATATTATGATAGCACTACAATAATAATAACAGGATTAACTTCAGATGGATATTATAATTCAACTGTGTTTATTATTAATGATACTTGGTTCTTTTCCCAAATATCTGTAAGTTCTGATAAGAAATTCTATCTAACTTATATTTTATATGGCACTCTTTATACATTCAAATTTGGAATAAATGAAACAATTCTTCCTGAGAATTTCAGAGAAATTAATTTCGATTCTTATTATTTTAATGGGGTGTTTGATGTCTTTTCATACACAAATAAAACTTATATTGTGTACCAAGATTCCCCAGTTTATTGGTTAGAATCAATACCCTATTATTATGATCCTTATCAGAAAACGAAGACTCTTAAATTACATGTTATTATCGATGATAACGAGACTTTAAAACAAGATAGTGTAATATTTGATGACTTTCCTAATGAGTATCAATTTGAATCTGTCAGTTATGAATTTGTAGAGAACGGCTCATATTCTTTCTTATATTCAGTTATTTTGGAATCTAGTAGTTTTGAAGATATGAGGTTCATATCTAAGTATGTCTTTGCTTGGAAAGCTTCTTCAGATTTAGATTTGAAGCTTCGTGATGTACCCATTCTATTTGGAATCAGAAGTTTTACTCCATTCGCATATTTCTGGATCAAATACTGGTATGCTGTAGTTTCACCACTGGTTGTTTTAATGTTGATTTATGTTATTTTCAGGAAAAGGATTAACAGGGGAATAAAGAAAATGGTAAGGTTCTTACTCCGACCTATAATCCCTGGAGCAAAAAAAATTGAATTGATAGCTGTAAATCTTTGGTTATTCATAAAAAATGCGTCTTCATTGATATTTATTTTATGGAAAGCAAATAAAAGAAGGCTTGTTATAAGTCTTATAGGAGTCACCATTTTATCTACAATAATAGTTACTAGTAAAAGTTTT
>CAZJUB010000030.1:0-29461 GCA_964549075.1 uncultured archaeon
ATATCCCATTTTCTCAAGGTTAGCATTTTGGGATAATATGTATGGTTCTCCTTTTTACTCCAATAGACCTTTTGGTATTCCCATGCGCTTAGAATCACCAGCTGCTAAGAGCACAACAGGAATATCGCTGAGTTTTATTTTCATGATAAATCCTACGATTTGTTCTTTTCTAAAGCAGTAAATAATTTCTTTCTAATTTCATTATCATTGTACCCAGTTACTCTTTTAATGGTGTAGTAACTTGTCCAAAATGACTATGCTCATGCATCATCAATCCTTCAATGAGATGTGATCTATGCATCTTTCCAAGCCCAAATCCTGTTTCAAGCTCTTCATCTTCTTCTGCTTCTGAAAGACTCTCTATACCTGCTTTGATTTTTGGAGTTATTCGATGAAATTCATTTTCTACTTCTTCTATAGAGTATTTACCTCTAGCTGCTTGTCTGTATTGAATCCCTAAAGTACTGTCCTCAAATTCTACATTTGGGATAACAGTTTTCAGATGTTGTAGAGAGGCTAGCAAATGTCTGAAAATATTCTCAGATGACCAGAGTTCCTCTCCTAATTTTGCATGCCAAACCTCTTTATCGAGTTCTTTGAAAAGTAAGAAAAAATGATTTCGTTCCTTTTCAGTCGCATTATATACATCAATTAAACGATACATAAGCAAGAATTGGTGTTTTATTATATAAAGTTAGTAGATTTCAATAGTTTGATAAGTAAATTTATTAACTCAACTAATTTGATAATCTAAATATGAGAAGGATAATTAACACTAAATCACTACTATTTATTTTTAGTATAACTCTAAGTTTAGTTTTAGTTCCGGCTGTATCCAAAATATCAACTGCAGATAATTTTCTTGCTGATAATAATAATCTCAATGTTATTTTGTTAATTGGAGATGGAATGGGATTTGAACATGTTCAAATAGCTGAATGGGTAGAGTTAGGAACATCAGGATCATTTGACTTCAGAAATCTTACTGCCTTTGCATCTATGACCACCTATTCAGCAGATGATGCAGTTACTGATTCAGCAGCATCAGCGACTGCAATAGCTTGTGGGATAAAAACTGATAATGGATATTTAGGAGTAAATCCAGCAACTAATCCGGTTCAAAATATAGTAGAATTCGCTCAGAGTATGAATAAATCCACAGGATTGATTAGTACAGCTACTGTAGTGCACGCTACACCAGCTGGTTTTTATGCACATCATACAAGTAGATATGATTATACTACAATTGCTCAACAAATGATTGATTCTGGAGTGGATATAATTTTGGGAGGAGGAGAGCAATATTTTACAGATAAAATTGATGATTTAGTTAGTCAAGGCTATTCAATGGTTTATAACAGAGATGAGCTCCTAGATGAGACTTCTAACAAAATTGTTGGTTTATTTGACTCCAGTTATATGGAACTTGAGAGAACTAGAAATTACACTTTAACACCTTCTATAACAGAAATGACTCAGAGTGCTTTAGCTAAATTATCAACTAATGAAAATGGTTTCTTCCTCATGGTTGAAGGAGCACAAATAGATCTGGAAGCTCATGATCATAATACAATTAACGTTGTTCTAGAAACTATAGCTTTTACTGAAGCTGTAACAGCTGCTCTAGCTTTTGCTGAAGGTCGTGATGATACAATTGTTATCGTTACAGCCGACCATGAAACTGGAGGTTTGGTTATTCAAGATGAAAACTTAAACAGCACCTTACCAGCTGAAAAAGCGACTGAAGAGGAAAAACGAGCTCTCCGAGTTGATCGAGCTAATATGTTAACAGTCGCATGGACAAGTACTTATCACACAGCTGATAATGTGCCATTCTATGCATACGGAGATTTCTTTACATCGATGGAAAATGGTTCAATAATAGATAACACTGGTGTCTTTGATATAATGACAGCTTATTACAATGAACAACCTTATACTATCCCTGAGTTTGCTCAAACCATACTAGGATTAATTCCTTTGGTTGGTTTCTTTGCAATAATAATTATAAGAAGGAAAAAGGAATAAATTAGAAGAAACTGATTATCCAAATAATCAAGTAAAAAACAATAAGGATAACTCCAATAATACTAGGTATTTTTTTCCTTCCTTCTAATAATTTTACAGCTGATATATTTACTGCACCAAAGATGAACATGAAAATAATACTAGCTGCTAAAGCTACAATTTCTATATTAAACGCTAAAACAAAAGCAATACTTAATATGCCTGAAATTGTAATCGCTCTGGCTGGAACCCTAGTTTTTGGATTGATTTTTGCCAAGGATTTAGGAATTATACCTTCGTGTGAAAGCATGTAGGATAATCTAGAAGATCCAAGTAAAGTTGCGTTTATCGCTGATGCAGCAGACACAATAGCTGCAAAAACCATAATACCTATACCAGCATTACCTAGAAATTTCGAAGCTGAAACAGATAAAATGACTTCTTTAAATTCTCCAACTCCTTGAGTGCCTAAAACTGCTATAGTCACTATTGCTACAGATACGTATAAGATAAGTACAATAATGATTGAAAGAAACATTCCTACAGGTAAATCTCTTTCAGGATTTTTCATCTCCTCTACAGAATTCGATAATATCTCAAAACCTTCCATAGATACAAAAATAAGGACAGAACTGGCAACTATTGGGAAAAATCCCTTATCAAAGAAACCTTCAAAATTTGATTTGTTAGCTGCTGTTATTCCTGCTATTATGTATACTACTAGGATAGTAACCTTAACTAAAACAAGTATATTCTGAGCTCTTGTAGATTCCTTAACTCCAATCAAATTTAAACCAATAAAAAGAAGAACACTCAAGATTTGAAAGATAAAAGCACTAATCGAAATTGCATAAGAAGTACCTTGAAAGATTTCGAGTCCTGGTACAATTGGTATAGCCTCTCCTAGATATCTACCAAAGGTCATTGCGTATAAACTAACTGAAAAACTATAGCCAAACCATAAAACAATACCTAAAGTTCCTGAAAGCCATTTCTTCTTGAAAGCTTCTTGTACATAAATAAAAGCTCCACCTGCTTTTGGATATTTTAGAGCTAGATGCACATAGCTGAAAGCTGTAAAAGAACTTACAATTCCAGCAAGTAAAAAGGAAAGAAAAGCAGCAGGACCAGAATTGTTGATTACTAATCCAAGAACACTGAAAACACCTCCACCAATGAGAGCACCTACAGCAATTCCAAGAGCTTCTTTTAATCCCAACTCTTTGGATAATTCTACTTCTACTTCATTGTTTCTGGAGGTATCGTTATCAGACATTTTGACCCCACTGAATGAAGAAAAATCGGTAAAGAATTTAAGAATGTTTGGGTATTTTAATGAAATTGTCTTTGCTAATTCTGCCGTTAGAGGCCTTTAAAACAAAATATAGTGGATTTTATACATTTAGTAACGAGCTATCAAAAATACAATGAATAAAATGAATGTAAATATGAAAGTACCAATGTAAATCTGTCTATTCCATCCTGATATATATCTTCCTGCATAAATTCCAAAAGGTAACAGCGAAAACAGTGTAAAAGTCAACATCAGCATTGGAGTATATCCAACTGCACTTAGGTATGGAATCCCGAATCCGTTACCAAACATTAAGATGACGATAATTGTACACCAGAAAAGAATCCATGCTATTCCTGAAAAAGCAATTATTCCTCTATTTTTGTGACTCGATCTTCCTTCTCTAAAAGTCAAAAAACCAGGAATAGCAAATATAGGTATGAAAATACTCAATATACCTAATAATATTCCCCAAATCCATAATACTATTCTAGGTCGCTCATTCTTTTGTTTTGCAATAATCATTTGTATTACAAAATAACCACCAAAAACGAAATTAATAGATCCAAGATTGATAAAAACTATATTCCAATCCATAGCAGAAATAGGTACTCCGTTATATAATGTAAGTTCAACAATAATATTGAGAGTTATGAAAATACTAAAAATACCTAATATAGTTAGTAGGTTAAAATAGTCGTTTCTGAAACCTGTAATGTTAAAAAAGGAAGACCTAGTTAGAAATCTGTCTTGAGGTTCAAGATAGACTGATTTTGTTTCTGTATCTCTTGGACCATAAACTTTGTCACCACGATACTTCTTTTTTGTTTTTTTAGGTTTTTCTTCCTTAATTTTAGTTTGTGATATTTTTGATTTCCTATATTCTTCTGATTGATAAATACCTATCATAGGACAATCGTGCTGTTCTGGAAGTCTGTGCTTTGAACAATACATTTGATTACATAATTTACATTTAAAAGGTAAGCTTTCTTCAGCATCACAACCAGGAAATTCACAAGTTTTCATCTAATTCACGTGTTACTTTATCACTTAAAAAATTGTTCTATCTCATGTGATGTATACAAACTCCAGGTGTTAGCAACTTATCCCTGATTTTACTTGAAAGTGATTTAACCATAACTTTTTGCCAGAAATTAGTTTCCTTTGTTCTACCTATTATAACTAAATCTGGCTCATCTTTTTCGAAAATAGATTCAAGAGAAGACAGTACACCGTGTCCAATTATGAAGCGAGGTTGAATTATTTGTCCAAAAATTTTTGAAAACTCTCTTACATATTGGGTAAATTGCTTTTCTTCATTTTTGATGGTTTCTTCTTTAGCTGCTCCTATTAAAGGAACTGTTTCAGGAACTTGAGCAATATGATATACCCTCACTTTAGCATTCTTCTGTGGAGCTGCAATTGCTGATGCCCATCTAAGCAGAAAAGGGTCCCTATGAGAGTATGGTAAGAGTACTGCGATATCCTTTAATTGATTAGATGTTTTTTGCATGGTTGGAGGAAATATCTGTAAAACCTCTGTTTCTAAATGTGGTATAACTGCATTGGAAATGCTTTGAATAGTTATTTTATCAAATAAAGTAGGTCTTCTTCTTCCTGACATCAATACAAGGTTGTGTTTCTTTTCATTCCAATATTCAACTATTGCTTTCGGAATATGCTTAGATTTTCTGATAATAAGGTCATGTTTAACTTCATACTTAGCTAGTTTCTCTAAAAATGCACTAACTTTATTCCCCGGATCGGTTCCAATGTGAAGTAAATCAAGATGTGAACCATATTCATGAGCGATATAGAAAGCTAATTCTAAACCAGTACATTCAAATTGTTTACCACCAATGGGAACTAAGATTCTGTCAAGATTTAAGAAAAATTCATCTTGGTAATCTGGATGAAGTTTAGAAGGTAGCTTAGTCATTCTGTTATTCGATAAACACCTTAATTCATCTAATATAAAGGTTCTTCTTCACTCAGAAGAATTATAATAATAATTTAGATGTTTTCACGAAGGTCGATAATGTCTTCAGCTGAAGGACCAGTACCAATGATTGACACTTTTGTTTTTGTAGCTTTTTCGATGGAATCAATGAAATCTTCAACTTCACCTTTAATATGATCAACACTATTTGCTCTGCTTATCTGAGGATAAATTATATCAAGTTTGGTTAAAGCAATTTGAGTTGCACTATTAAGCCTGACAGATTTCTTAGCTAAGTTATAGTTGAAAGGAGCTGCTCTTCTAGGTCTTCCTGTCACTGCTCCATATTCTACCCAACCTCTCTTTTTGAGTTCTTCCAAAGAAAGTTCTCCAGGAAGTTCTCCAGTACCTACTCTAGTAACATATGCTTTGAAAACTACAATTACTTCATCTACTCTTTTTGGTCCAACTCCTATATCAGAGCATATTGCAGCTGCTGAAGTATCTTTAGAAGTAACATAAGGATAAGAACCATGGAAGAGTGAAAGGAAAATCGCTTGACTTCCTTCAGCTTGAACAGTTTTCCCTTCATCTAAAGCATCATTAATCTCTACACTCACATCTGTTAGATAAGGTTCCAATTCTGGAATATCTCTTGCAACCTTTAAAATCCTCATAGCTCTATCTTGATTGGCAGGGCCTGTCCCACTCCCTGTTGTTCCAATCTTTCCTTTAAGATGTGCATTTGAAGAATCAATCTCTCTGTGTTTTTCTTCAATAATTCCTGATTGATAATCAACACCGCATATAGAATTGGTCTCTTTCATCTCTTTAAACAAAACAATAGGGTCTACTAAAACTCCAGCACCAATTAACAGTCGTGTGTCAGGATTAATAAAACCAGAAGGAACCATTCGAAGTTTATATTCTTTACCTTTGAATTGAATAGTGTGTCCAGCGTTTGTTCCCACACCAGCTCGAACAACAATTGAAGGATTATCTTTTAATGCTAAGTATGAAAGTACTTTTCCCTTTCCCTCATCACCAAAAAATCCACCGCAAATGACTGACAATGTCATATGTTTTGTTCTTGCTAACTTATTGTTAAATTTTTCAGTGTGAATATCGATTTTTTCTTTTGCATTACCACGAAACTTATTTTAATGTCTTAAGTATTAATTCTATAATGGAATCAGCTGTTCTTGAATTTGAATCAGATTATTTTACTCTTTTTAAGCTTCAAGAAGGCGTCTATGCTGCTATTGCCAAGAATACTTTTATTGCTGGAGCTAATGCAGGATTTTTTGATGTGGGAGATTATGTTATTTTGTATGATACTATGATGGCTCCTAAAGCAACAAAAGATCTACTGAAAGCTGTGCAGTTTACTTGTTCTAAAAAAATTGGCTTTGTAATAAATAGTCATTTTCACCATGATCATATCTGGGGGAATCATGCTATCTCTCCATCTATTCCAATCATAAGTAGTTCTGATAATCTAAAAATGATGAAAGAACAAACATTGGAAGATCTACAAAAATTTCAAAAAGATGCAAGAAAAGAAATCAAAAAATTGGATGAACTTCTAAAAACTGAGACAGATCCATCAAAACTATTTGAAATAAACAACCATTTAGATTTCTATCTTACAATTTCTCAACATAATTTTAATTTAAGAATAGCTGATGTTATCTTTAATAAACACCTGAAAATTTATGGTAGAAAGAGATCTGTTGAAATAATAGATATAGGAGCTGCTCATTCAGTAAGTGATGTGATAGCATACTTACCAGATGATGAAACATGCTTTTTTGGAGATTTGTTGTTAGAAAATATTGATCCAAGCTTATTAGATAAGACAACAGGAGTATCAGTTTCAGTAAATCCTAAGAACCAACTGAAAGTTCTTAGAACTTATTTTGAAAAAGATTTAAAATATGCCATACCGGGTCATGGAAAATTAGCTCCTTCTAAGATTCTGTTTAAAACCAATATAGAATTTCTCAGATTGAAGTACCCAGATGCATTTTCTTGAGGAAATCACAAAAACTCTTATAAATTACCAATTTAAGTTCTAAAGAGTAAAGATGTCTGTCTTTGGAACCGTAAAAATCGTGCTTCTTGGTGATTACGCTACAGGTAAAACCACTCTAAAACGAAGTTTTATGGGATTACACCTTGATGAAGTGTATATGAGTACACTAGGTGTGGATCTAGCTTCTCACAAACATGTAGATGAGGATATAGAAATTAACTTTCAAATCTGGGATCTCGGAGGGCAAAAAGAATATAGCAAACTAAGGAAGAAACAGTATGTAGGTTCTGAAGGTGGACTACTTGTTTTCGATAAAAGTAGACCTGAAACTTTTGCTAATTTAACGAAATGGTTAGAGGAGCTTAATAGTTCTTTAAAAACAAAAATACCCGTCTTTTTGTTGGGTAATAAAGACGATTTGATGGGAGTTGAACAGAATAAAATGCTTGATAATCAAGCTAGAGCATTTTTAGAAGAAGCAAAAGACAAATATAAATTTGTGAAATTGATTGACTACTTCTCCACTTGTGCTTTAACAGGTTCAAATGTTAATGATGCTTTTCTCGATTTAGGAAGAATAATAATGCGAAAGAAAAGCGATGATATGAAGATATAACAAAAGGAAAGAATTAAAATACCTTCATAAATCAGAAAGGTAAGAAATATTTGAGAGATACATTATGGCTACTCTATTTGGTGATTTTGGTCAGATATTGGCAATGCTAGGACCTGTACTCATTTTCATAGGTCTATATATCGGATTCTGGATTTGGGGAAAATTTGCAAACAAGAAGAAGAAAGAGCAGTATTTTGATGATGTTCTTACTGCAATGGACCCTTATATTATGAATTATTCTAGAAAAGATCCAAATGATCGTCAAGTCGAAATTCGTTGCCAGATGAATGAAGATTTTCTTGTTACAAGTGCATCAGCTTGGCTTATACTTCTCCCTAGAACAAGTTTTCCAACAATGTTAGTAGACGGATTGTTCTTTAGAAATAAAGATTCTTTTGGATTAGCAGCTAATTTTCCAGAAAAACCAAGAGTACTATTTGAAGTGATTCCATATAAAATGAAATCAGCAATAAAGAAGGATTTTGATTATCTGATAGAAATTGATGATCTTTCAACTCCAAATGCAGATATCAACAATAAGTTTCTCATTAAATCTAATAGAGGTAGAGCTATAAATCAATTAATCAGAAGCAATTCTTTCATAAAAGCTCTTACAGAGTATTCTAAAGAATTGCAATGGATTTCTGTTAGAACCGATGAACCTCATTTCGAATTAAAATTCAACCTTACAAAGCAACCGGCAGATTTGCTAATTTTAACAAAATTTGCTATGACAGTTTTGAAATTCTTTGCAAAGGTAACTGAATCAACTAAAAGCTTGCCAATTCCAACAGTTCTAAAGAAAGAAGTGAAAAAGCTTTCAGAAAAAGAGCTCAAGAAACAAGAGAAACAAAAAGAAAAGCAGATGGAAGAAAGAGAGAAAAGGAGAGAAAGAGCTCGAAAAGCTGAAGAAAAAAGAGCTAAAAAACGAACAAAAGAAGAAGAAAAAGCACGAAGAAAAGCTAAATAGAGATCGTTTTTCTCTTTTTATTTATTCAAAAAAAATTTATAAATATGGATAGAATAAAGTATCTTGAACATTATAATTATATTTCAATTATCATATCAACTATAACATCTATTGCTATTGCCATTAAACACTCAAAGTTGGTAAATATGTCAGAGAATAAACTGAAAATAATAGTTGATAGTACTTGTGATTTACCTAAATATTTAGTAGAAAAATATGATATTGATGTTGTTCCTGTTTATATACAATATAAAGATAAGATTTTAGCTGATGGCGTTGATATAACAATTGAGGAATATTATAAGCTACTCAGAGAAGTAAAGGAATTACCTACTACCTCTGCACCAAATCCTAGGGATTTCCTTGAAAGGATAAATAAGGCATTGAAAGATTATACTTCTGTTTTCATAATTACCCTTACTTCTAAGCTTTCTACGACTTATCAATCAGCTAAGATAGCAGCTAAAAGAATAAAAAACACTCATATTCATTTATTAGATTCAAAATTTGGCTCAGGTGTATTAAGTTTTACTGCATTAGCAGCTGCCAAACTCTCTCAAAAAGGAGTTCCAGAAGAGGAAATTGTTAAAAAAGTTGAACAATTACGGGATGAATCCTTATTACTTGGTTATGTCGAAACACTAGAGAATTTCAAGAAATCCGGAAGAATTTCCAATCTTAAGTTCTGGATAGGCGCTGTTACAAAAGCGAAACCTCTTCTTGAATTGAGAGATGGTATTATCCAAGCTTGCGGTAAAGCAACAGGTAAAATTAAAGCACAGAAAAAAGTGATTGCAGAAGTTCTTAGAAGAGTAAAGAAGGACCAACAGTACGATATTATGATTACTCATGGAGATGATCCTGAAGCTGCTGAATATCTGATGAAGCAATTCGAGAAAAAGATTAATTTAGGTGAAAAAATCATAAACTATCTAACACCTGCTCTAGCGACACATTTAGGTATAGGTACAGTTGTTATTTCACTTTCTCCCAGTATTTGAGCTACTAGATTTCCTTTGGTCTAAAAGATAGAGCTTTCTCTATAGCAGGATAGATGAAATTAGGTATATCCGAAGCTATCAAACCATCTCCATAGCTTTGTGCTGCTATCTCTCCTGCAGCTCCTGATATATACGCTCCTATTGATGCAGCAATAATTGGATCATCTATAACAGAGAATAAAGATCCTACAATTCCTGTTAAAACATCCCCAGTTCCTCCTACTGTCATCCCTGGGTGACCAGTTTTATTTAATTTAGTTATCTTACCATTTGAGATAATATCTATTTTACCTTTAACTAGAATCGTTGTTTCCCATTTTTTAGCAGTTTCAGAAATTATTTTAGTATCAGTTTCTATCTCTCCAGTTAATTTCTCTTTGAAAATTTTATAAAATTCTCCTTTGTGTGGAGTCAAGATTGTATCATGAAATTGCAAAAGAAATAGATGGTCTTTCTCCATTATACTTAAAGCACCTGCATCAATGACAATACGTTTTCTTTCTTTCATTTTTAGAAACTCATGCAATGCATCTTTTGTTGTTTCAGTATTCATAGTCCCAGGACCTATTACATAACAAGAATTTTCTAATTGAGGAAGCTCAAGAATCTTTTGAATATCAACAGGTTCAATTTCATCTTTGTGTGCTGGGATTGTAATAAAATCAGGAGCGAAAGAAGCAACTGTATAGCGAATATTTTCAGGAGTTAGTATCAAAACTAAATCACAACCTGTCCTGAAAGCTCCTAGACCTGATAATGCTGGAGCACCAATATAATCTTTTGAACCTGCAATAATCGTTACAACACCATTTTGTCTCTTGTGACTATCAGCGTTTCTTTTAGGAAAGTACCATTTTAGGTCCCCTATTCCTATGTATTTCTCGCAATCTTCAGGTATACCTATATCCCTTACAACAATCTCAGAATCCTCAAAATGATCTTTTTGAATTTTATTCCTACCTAAACAAACGATTTTCTTTGGTTTTTTGACTATGAGAGGATTTTCTTTTGTAGGATTATATCCTGAAGGTATATCTAGCGACACAATATCCCCTTTCCAAGCGTCATTGAGAAATTCGATTACAGTCTTGTAGGGCTCTCTAATCATACCTTCAATCCCAATTCCAAAAATTGCATCAACTAAAATGTAGCTATTGTCATATTTTTGAAGAATTTCAAAAGTTTGATCAGATTTGTCAATCCTATACCAATTAATATTTAGTTCTTGTGCAAGTTTGTAATTCTTCTGTGAGGCTAAAGAGTTGAAATTTTCTTTTCCTCCAATTAGAACTATATCACACTGAAAGTCTAGCTTTGAAAGATATCTAGCCGCAACTAGAGAATCTCCACCGTTATTACCAAAACCGCTAAGAAAAACTATTTTCTTCTTGTTTGTCTGTTTAGCTAATTTTTGTATTTCTTCCGAGACTACTTTTCCAGCTGTTTCCATTAGTTCATAAATTGTAACTCCAGTTGCGAAGACATTATCTTCCAAAGCTCTAGTCATTTTAATATTATACACTTGGTTTGGAAAGAAATTCATTGATTTAATGTAAGCGTTGTGTCTAATAAGTTTTCACTAAAGTAAATAAAAATAAGAAAAATAAGATCTAGACAATGTCGCCATATTTCCTTGCTTTCTTTAGTTCTTTGTCTAGTTCTAAACGTAAATTACTAATTAACTCCCTACTCCTTTCCACGATTTTGCAGTAGTCATTATATGCGGTTTCAAACGAATTTAATGAACTTGATAATAGTTCTGTATCAACACTTCTATCACCTACAAAAGTGATAGTTTTACTGATGTTTTGTGCAAAGGTTTGTAAAAGTTTGGTATTTTCCTCTTCCTCTTTGTTCAAATCCATCAATTTATGAGTTGATTTAAGAGGGAATTCAAGCCCTTCAATTTCAATTAATAAGTCATACATCAAGGCATCAATTCTTTCCATGTTGTTGAAAAGTTCACCTAATTTCGTTAGGTCTGTTTTTACCATTTCTTTCTTGTTTCCTGTTTGATCTTTAGAATCTTTAATCTCTTTAATCAAATCAACTACTTTTGGGCTGATTTCTAAAATCTCTGAGATATCTGTATCCCAAAGTTTATCCATCTCTTCAAGATTTTCTATAAAAGATTCTATTTCGTGTGCGAGTGAATCGCTTCTTCTTACATTCTTATGCATATTTACCACCAATTGGATAAAACGAGAAAAATAGTTTCATTAAGTTGTTTTACAACAAAAATATTACAATTCCCTTTCGGAATCATTACATGTAATATATGTAAGAAACCTAATTAAACTTAACGCTACTCTCATTCAAGTAGTGGAAATATGATAATAGGTAAAAAAACAAACAAGTTTCTCAAAAACCGAATCATTCAAAATAGCTAACGCAGAATCATACCATGATGCCTTTCTCTGAACTATCTAATGACGTCAAGGGAAAGGTTCTTAGTTTACAATTATTTATCTCTCAATGTGCTGTTTTAGCTCATAATCTCCTTTATGCTAACGAAAATAAACCTGGAGGAGCTTCTTTCAGTAAAGAATTTGTTGATACTACAACAGAACATTTTCTTGCTGGAGCTAGTAGTTTATTTGCACCTATTTTTGGTTTAGCAAAAAGAGGTATTCTTGTTGCTGATAATCATCTCTGGTATGAAGATGCTGAAATTGGTTTTTTTATTGAGAAAGCTCTTGAAAAATCAAAAACTTGGTATAAATCAAACGGAAATACCATTTTAGGTACTTTACTTATGTTCTCCCCGATAACACTAGGAATAGCAAATAGTTTTGCAACTGAAGGGATGAAAACCAACACAAAACTAAACCTAGACAATGTAATCTATATTACTGATCAATTTATAAAAAATTCAACAACAGAAGATTGTATATATCTAACAGAAGCTCTCAACAAAACTGTATCGAAGAATATACTTCCATCAGATAAAGAGGAGGATAATTTTAATTCATTTTTAGAGATTCACAAACATGAAAAAACCAATCTTTATGAATTCACTACATTCTATAAAGATAGGGATTTAGTCTTTTATGAACTATCTCATAAATATCAAATTACATTGAAAATTGGTTTTACTACTTTTCTTAGATCTTATGAAGAAGACCAAAATTTCAGAACTGCAATTACACAGACCTATATCACTTTAATGTCTGAAAAGAAAGATACTCACATTGCAAAACGATTTGGAAATGAGATTGCTTCGAAAGTAAATCAACAAGCAAAAGAAATAATCAAAGCTGGAGGAGTATTTACAGAGGATGGTCAAGCAATGATTAAAGAATTAGATTTGTATTTGAGAACCTCAAATGGTAGAATAATAAATCCTGGGACTGCTGCAGATATTACAGCTACTACGATTTTTCTAGCACTAATTCAAGGTTATCGTCCTTAAGTGAAACTTCAACTTCAAACATTTTTTTAGTTCTTTTTAGTAATTCTGGAATAGTTATTTGGTCATATTCCATAATAATTGTTCTATTGACTAGTTTTACATAAACAAAACACCTATTTGCTAAACAAAGAATCTGGAGATGAACTGGAGTATTAAAAAGATATTGAAAACCCTTTTCAGCTGCTTTAAATAAATCTGAAATTGTTTCATATTCATCGCTAATATTTGAGTTATTTGTGAGAGAAATATAGTCTTTGTTGAAAATATCTATCCTTGATGGTTTGTAGGTTGTTTTAAAAATATCAAGTAATTGTTGAGCTGTTTTTGTCTTAAACTGTCGGTATCTTCTAATCTCAAACTCGCTTATTTTTGATTCTAATACGAAAAATACATGTGGTAGAACAATTGTCTGTATTGAATTTCCTAAATGAGTAATATGGAAACATGTTCCTTTTGAACAATTTGTAAGTTTTTCTGATACTTTTCTGAAACTTTTTCCAAGTATCTGATAGATTGTAAAACTATCGATATTGTAATTTGGGGCGTTGGCATGGACTATAAGGGGATCATTTTCTTTAGAAAAAAGACACCAAGCTCGCAATTCTTTCCCTTCTTTATCTTCCATTAAAGAGTCAGCAATTTCTATCCCGCATTGTAGAAGTATATTCTTACATTGAATTTGAAATTCCTGAAAAAGACTTACATTTCCAACGAATTCCTTTATTTCTTTGTGATAAGTTTCAATAAATCTATTTGAGACAAGGTTCCCAACATACTCAGCGTAATCTGCAGGCATTTCATCATCAATCTGAAATATGAAAATAAGTGATTCTCTTGTTGATATGAGAAATTGACTCTCTTCTAATAACAATCTTGAAAGCTTATCTTTCTCTGTTTCTTCAACAAACCTAAGAATAGCTGTTAATAGACCTGAAACTAGAACCTCATCTCCTCTAGCAAATTCTTGAAAATCAAATAATGGAACTCCATGTTCAGTTATTATCATGATTCGTTTAATTAGCATAAGTTTCAACTCTCAACTTTGAACACTTGCAAGCTATCTTTTATCTCTTCTTGAGTAGGTTTATCGCTTGGTACTTTTTGTTTCAGTATTATTGAATAGATTCTTTCCGATAGATTCTTTTCTTTCTGTAAATTGATTATTTCTTTATGAAAGTCATAATTATAATGAAATAAAGATAATAAATAATTATCCAAACACCCATGTTGCAATAGAACGGAGAAATTTGAAGATCCAATTTGCTTTTTTTCCATCTCTTGTGGTAATGTAAAATTCAATTTTTTGCTTATAAGGCGTATCAATCTACTAAGAAAGTCTGAATTTTTTGAATTGAAGATTTCTGGAGAACTAAAAACAATAAATCTACCACGCCTTTTGTAAGCTGCTACCACTACTGGTTCATCGTCCATCAAAGCTAGAGGAATAAATTCCTTTATTCCATTTTCCTTTATGATTTTTCTATCACTTTCAGTATTAATAATATGTGCCTTGGTAATTGTTAGATTTGAACCAATCAATCTAGTTTCAACTGGAATCTTGGGTAAACCATAAACATATTCAGATTGAAAAGATATGCCTATTTCTTTTCTAAATTCTTCAAAAAATCTTCCTAAATCTGTCCATGGAGGAGAAGGGAGTGTTAATATTAAGCATCCTCCTATATCTATATAGGATATTAAGTCGATATACTGTTCTTGTGTAACCTTTTTACGTGGTAAGCTAATAAACAGAACATGAGATTTTTCCAATATCTCCCTATCTAAACCTGGACCTCTCTTCTTTACAATATTGATTTTTACTTGAGCAATTTCGGGATTAATTGCTCCTGCTATTAGTTTAGCTTTCACTTCTTCATTAAGAGATGTATCAATAGAGCAAAGTTTCATCTATCTATGTGTGGATTTAGATTCATATAAGTTTATTGAGAAAGGAAAAGCACTTTATTCTTCACTTTCTTCAGATTTGATAATTCTCCTTAAATCCCTGCGTAATTTTCTCGCAGCATTGTTTTCAGGAGTGTATTTTAAAGATTTTGTGACTTCAGAATAAGCTTCTTTGTTTTTGTCTTTTGATTTAAGAGCATAAGCACTTAATAGATGCGCTCGAGATATCATATGAGGAACATTCATCTGTTTTTCTTCAGTCTCAGCTAAAACTTGACCTGTATATTTCAGAACTTTGTCATAATCGCCCTTCTTGGTGTATAATATAGCTAATTTTGATAAAATAGCCACATTTAATGGATCTTTGTCAATATATTCGTTAAGTAGAGTTATACACTTATCATCAAGTTCCATGGCTTCGTAATAATCTATAGCTTTTAAGAGAATACTTGGATCTTTTATCTTTTCAAACTTCATCGTTTTGTTGAAAACAAAGAAGTACAAAACAGCTCCTCCAATAAAAGCTGGAATCTGCATCACTAAGAGAACGATTTTATGTGCAAGAATAGGTACTGAAAATAATGATATAATCGGCTCAATTGACAATCCTATTGCTAGAAGACCTGTAATTATGATAAAAATATAAAATCTTGGTCCAAAGAGTATATCTCTCCTTTTACTCTTAAATGTCCATTCATCCTCTTCATCTAGTTTGACTAATAACTCCAAAGTATCTGATACAATAACATTCCCGGCAAATTCGATTAACATTAATACAAAAACAGCAAAGAAGTGGAATATTAAAGCGATAACAGCATCATTTTCGAATAACGAGACATAACCGAATAAAATTAAAGAATATTCAATGATTATTGCAATAAGCTGATAGTTTCTAATTATTTTGATAGGCAACATGAAGATGTTTCTCTTATAATGAATTTGCTTAGGTAACGGTCTTCTCCTAAACCTTACTAATCCCCATCCTACGATAAATAGAACAATTACTAAGAAAGAGATCCAGACAATATTTGCTTCTGCTCGAACATCTGTGAAAGCTAGTACGAATATAACTGTTCCAAGTATTAGCATTACCAAGTCTTCGATAGACAAAGCCATATTTTCATCTGATTTGTAGACATTTTGCATAATCATTGGATGAGACTATAAAGTTTACATATTGATAAATATGACGAAAAAACAGTATGCTACTCTGTTTTAGGATTTTCAATGTCTTTTGTAAATACTGAAGCATATTCTTGCAATTTAATTTCCTCTAAAACTTTAGCTAATCTCTCAATTGCATTAAGATGATGTACTAGCGAATCAAGCCATGAATAGATGTCTCCAGGATAAGTTAAGATATTAAGTTCTTTCCTTATTTCGTCAGCTATTCTGGTAGGAGAATGACCCAACTTTCTATATTCCACTATGATCTTTGAAAAAGCTATCTCACCACAATCACAAAAAGGTTTATCTGCACATTTGCAAGTGAAAATACTTTTTGTCCATTTACCAAAAGTTTCGATTACTAATTTAGAAGGACTATTCCTCCCCCAACCATTACCTGAATACAGATCTAAAATCGCACCAGAAAAAATGTTTGTTGATATAGTCGATTTTAGTATTCTCTCAATGTCACCATGGACTCTAGGAGCTAAATGTGCAGATCTAAAAGGTTGAATCTTAATAGCTAATGTCAAAGCAAAATCGTCATCATATTTTCTAGTCTTTTTTCGTTGAATTTCTTGAACAATTCTTAATGCATATGCAGGAGATAAAAATGAAAGAGAAACAGCCCTCCCCAATCTTGTCGGTGTAATAACTTTGTTCTCTATATGAATCATGCCCATTTTTCTTAAATCTTTAATATTCTCTCTTAATGGATTAGATCTCCCCAAGATGTTAACAAATATCATTTTATCATCAGAGATACTGACTACATTAAAGCAGACTATCGTTGCAAGAACTTCTTCTTCCTCCTCTATTGTATCAAGGACAGGCTCAACATCTTCTATTGGCTTGGTAAGTAAACTGAAAGCAACTTGTTCCTCTGTTTCTTTTTGTCCAACATAGATTTTACGCCCTGGTTCAACTAAAAGATATACTTTTCCTCTATCATGAAAACCCAATCTTCCCGCTCGACCTAACATCTGGTGAAATTCTGCAACTGATAACCATTTTATCCCCATTGCAAGATTTTCAAAAATAACAACTGAAGCAGGAAAATCTACACCTGCTCCAAGTGCAATGGTTGTAACTACAGTTGAATATCTACCTGACTCAAAACCTCTCTCTACACGTTTTCTATGAGTGTAAGTTAAACCAGCATGATAGTAAGTTGCATTAATCCCTCTCCGTTTCAATTTTCTGGCAAGAGTTTCGCAGTTTTTTCTTGAATTAGTAAAGACTAAACATTGTCCTTGAAAACCAGCTTTCGATTTTACCTTTTCCTCATTTTTACAAATGTTAAATAGGTGATCAAAACGTTCAGCTTCATTTTCAGTAAGAATAGTGTGTCTTTCAAGAGGGATAGGTCTATCAAGATATTCTACACAATTGGCATATAACTCCTCAGCTAATCCCTGAGGATTGCCTATTGTAGCAGATAGATAGATAAATTGAGCTTTTGGGAAAAGTGCTTTTAGACGTGCAATTAGGCCATTCAGTCTAAATCCTCTCTCTTCAGCAACAAGCATCTGTACTTCATCAATAACTATGGTACCAATCTCTCCCATTTCTTTACTTTTCGAATCTCTAAGTAAGAAATCAAATGCTTCATATGTTGCAACTATGATCTGAGCTTTTCTAAAATTATCGTCAACAATTGGCTTAAATTCTCCCTGTACCTTGATTCTGCTCATTCCTACACGAATAGCTGTTTTTAATTGTAAATTTCTGTATCTCTTTTTGAACTGTTCATACTTTTGATTTGTTAAGGCAACTAAAGGTGATAAATAAACAAATTTCTTCCCTTTTATTGCTTTGGGAATACCTGCTAATTCTCCAACTAACGTTTTTCCAGAAGTGGTTCCTGCGACCACAAGTAAGTCCTTATTTGTAAATAAACCTGCTTCTATTGCAGATTGTTGAACTGGTAGGAGCGTTTTGATACCATCTCTTATCAATTGTTCTCTAAACTTTTGAGGTAATTTGTCAAGAGAATTGATATTAACTTGCTTATCAATTTTCTTACCAGGAATAATATCAAATAAGGTTGAATCAGGATTTTTTATGGGATCTTGATTTGATCCAAAAGAAATATTTTCAAGAACATTATCTAGATGACCTTCTCTTTGAGCTTGTTGTTGAAAGAATTTTGTTAAACCTCCAGAGACATAGAGATTACTCCTTTGAAGTTCGGTTGTTAACTCTGTTTTACTGCAATAATCACATATTCGGTGCCCTTTGAATTTAATAGAATCTGTATCTAAAACAGTCCATCTGTTTCTTTTTAGCAGACAGGTTGAACAAACTTGAACAATTTTTGGTTTGGAGATTTTGAAAGTTGTGCAATACTCAATCAGACTATTGTTATCCCATGGCAAATCAGTATCTGGTATTAAAAGATAATCTGCATCACGAAGATTATCAGTAGCAAAACCCGGTCTAATATAGATATTGGAACTTTTCCCTAATTTAAGATATTTATACACTCTCAGTCTATTTCTTTCATAAACAAATTGTAATCTAGTATGAACCAAAGCTTTACGAGTTTTTTTATCTTTTAGACTAAAGTAGAGTATATCGACAGAACGTTTTGTCTTATTCCAATTAAACAAAATTGCAGCATAAGGTTTTGGAAGTTTCATGGTATCACAGTATCTTAAAATTCCTCAGAAGAACTTTAACCAGTTTCTGTTTTATCTAGAAATGGATCAAGTTTAATACCACATCCTCGGCAAAACTTCGCCGTTACTGCAATTTCTTTATTACAAGCTGGGCAATTTCTTGTGAGCTGTTGACCGCAAAATTTACAATACTGCAGAAGTGGAACTTCTCGACCACATTTGGGGCACAAGATGGTTTTTACTTTTTTTGCAGTTGTTTTTATTGTAGTTGAGGATGGTACTGGAGTAGTTTTAGTCTCTTTCTGAATTTTCGGTACAGGTTCTTTGTTTGATAAATCTGTTTCAACTGGTTTTGCTAACCAACTTGGTTGTTCAGGAACATAGGTTCCATCAGACTGTTTTCCAGCTTGGGAGGTAAAAATAGCAGGTCTCTTGGTTTCAGGTTGTGATGGAGATTTAATACTAACTGAGATTTCCTCTTCCATTTGAGGATCTGTATCAAGAATGAAATCAAGAACAGGTGTCTCCTTAGGAACACTTATTTTTTTCTTTCCTTGTTTTAGAAGAACTAAAGCTAGATAATCTTTTACTTCTTCTTGTTTTGATCCACAATAAGGACACACTTCTTCAGTGTCCTCTATCTCTTCCCAACAAGCTAAACATTCTTTCATTTTATTCACTTAATTATTAAATTTTAAGGAACGCTTCTATTTCAATAAAATATCGGGAATTAATAAAACTAGCTTTTAATAAGAAGTGAAATAAACAACATTTTTCCCAATCAACTAAATAATTATCCAAGAAGTTTCACCATCGAAAAGATTTTAACTTTAAGAAAGTATCAAAAAATGAGTATTATGGCTAAGATGAAACCAATCAAATGTAAATGCGGAAATACATGGATGCCTCATGAAGTTCCAACCAATAAAGAATGGAATATGATCTCACCAATGCCTGATAAGGATGGTAATGTAACCATAACCATAATGGCAACTTGGACCTGTCCTAAATGTGGAAAAAGCAAAACTGGTGCCAAAGGTAAAACTAAAGGCGAATTTAAGGAAGAAGAAACTCCGAAATATAAGATTGAAACAGCAATTTCTTCAGGAAAGGAATTTAGTATATCTAAGTTAGCTGAAGAAACTGGATTTGATATCGAAAATATCAAGAAAATTATCCCTATGTACATGAAAAAGAAAAACATCAAAGGCAAAATCCAAGGAGATAAGTTTATTCCACAATAAGACCAAATGGCAAAGATTTTTAAACGTATAATAAAATCTCGCACAAAGAACAGAAGGTATCACAATGGCTTACGCAGCTTACAAGGGAATGTTGTTTGGTGGATGGTTAACATTCGTACTAGTATTATTTATCGTATTATCTATAATAGCTATAGTTTGGTTTGTTCTTTACGTAGAGATGTCTCAAAGAAAGAATTGGAAAATGGTTACTTTAATTATCGTTATCAACAGCTTACTTGTTGCTTTTGCGATTCAACTAATTCTATTAAAAGTAAATGTGATATTCTAATCGCTCTTAATATTTTTCTGCTTTTCTACGCCTTTACTTCACTATTCTCTTAAGAAATTATACAAAAGTTAAATAACCAGTGGGAGATAAACCAACAAGATTAACGCCGCTTAATCTCTTTGTAAGATTGGTGTCTGAAATGTCTCCTGATACATTCTTTGCATATCTCTCAGAGGAAGATATACGATCAACTTTGTCCACTGTTGCAAAGAATAAGACTAAAGAACAATTACAACAAATGTTTTTTAAAGAACTTAAAGAGAAAAAAATTTCCTTCACAAAAGCAAGAAATTTGTGGATAAAGGCAATGAAAAAGCTCTTTTATACTGAATTTCAACGTTTTTACCATTTTACTCCAACTAATAAATTCGACACATCTACTAAATTAAAAAATGAATTAAGTAAAATAGCTACTCAAGTCGCTATTGATCAAGAGGAAGAACTAGGCACCTCTTCAGTTGTCAAACTAAATTCTTCACCTTTACATTATCTTTATGTAACTACTTTAGATCCCAAATCGGACTTTCAAGAACTTCTTAAAACTCCTTTAGATTCTATGATAATTCTTTCAATTTTACCTAAAAACGGTGTAATCGCTTATTGGCCAACCCTAAAAGATAAAAAATACAAATTTGTCCAAAAATTAATAAAAGCAGTTTTCAAGGGTGTTGATGAAATAACTGTTAATGCTTTACTCTTACGAAAATATGCTGTTCAAGAAAATATCACTAAATTAGGTATTTCAACTCCTCAAGAAATCGCTGGATTTGCGGGTTTGGATGTAATAGAGTTTAAAGGATCCAATGTCATGTTGGGTTTATCTGGTCTGAAAAGAAGACACGATGCTAATGTTGATGTAATTACTAGAGTAGGTCCATTTACAGAAATAGAATCAGACATAATAAGAATTGTATGTGGAAAAGGTGTACAAATCAAATCTTATGAAGGTATTGAGGCACTTTTAAGAACTTTAAAAGCAACTTAAGTATCCAATAATTTTTTTCTGAAGTGAAGCTGTGCTACCTAAAAAATTTTAAAAAACAAAAAAATCATATCATAGAAAGGACTAGGTTAGAAGTAATGATAGAAGTTATTCAAATTAGTAGAGGAGGAAGTGGAGGGGTAACTGGAGCCAAAATTCTTGCAAAAGCAGCAATGTTTGAAGGATTAGACTCTCAAGCTATCCCGAAGTATGGCTCAGAACGTAGAGGTGCAGCTGTTGAAGCTTACCTACGATTTGATACAAAACCTATTCGAATCCACAGCCCTGTTTATAACGCTAATCATGCACTTGTGCTAGATGAAACATTGCTTGATAGAATTAACGTAGACAAAGTGGATAAAGAAGGATTGATTATTATCAATGCTAAAGAAGTCCCTGAAAAATTAAAAGGCTCTGGAAGAAAGGTTGCAATAGTCGACGCTACTAAAATCTCCCAAGATTTAGGTTTGGTTTTAAGTGGTTTTACATTAGTAAATATGACAATGCTAGGGGCTTTTGCTAAAGCAACCAAGATTGTTAGTCTTGATAATTTAGTCAAAGCTATAACCGAATATTGGGGAGAAAGACGTGCGCCAAAAAATGTAGAAGCTGCTAGAAGAGCTTTTGAATCGACAGAGGTGAAAGAAGTATGACAGAAGGACCAAGTCAACCAATTTTATATCCAATAGTAGGATCTGCAGGAAAAACTGGAGAATGGAGAACGTTTTACCCGGTGTTAGACCCAGCTTTATGCATTAAATGTAATATTTGCTGGAAATATTGTCCAGACAATTCAATCTATCCTGCTGACCTAAAGAAAGATCAAGTGATCAGCTTTGATTACGACTACTGTAAGGGCTGCGGGATCTGCGCAGAGGAATGCCCTAAAGATGCAATAAAAATGAAACGTCAAGGTGAATAGAATGGTATTAAAACAAGAAATGAAATCAATGACTGGTAATGATGCGGCATCGTATGCGGCTCTATTCGCAAAACCAGAAGTAATTGCAGCTTATCCCATAACTCCACAAACGACTATTGTCGAAAATATTAGTCAATATGTTGATGAAGGTTTATTAGATGCTGAGTTTGTTATTGTTGAAAGTGAACATTCTGCCTTAGCTGCTTGTATGGGTGCTGCTTGGAGTGGTGTTAGAACTTTTACTGCTACTTCATCTCAAGGATTATTATATATGGCAGAAAATGTTTTTTGGTCTGGGTATGGTAGATTACCTATAATCATGCCTGTTGTAAATCGTTGTTTAGCACCTGGATGGAACATCTGGCCTGATTTTCAAGACAGTATGGCTTTTCGAGATGCTGGTTGGATACAAATGTATACAAAAAATAACCAAGAAGTATTTGATACCGTCCTTCAAGCGTTTAAGATTTCTGAAAGCAAAGACATCGCTCTCCCGTCTATGCCTTGTTTGGATGGTTTTATCATTAGTCATACAACTGGACAAGTTCAATTACCTGATGCTGAAGAAGCTTATGAATTTGTTGGACCCTATGACGATCCAGTCATAGAATTAAATATTAAAAATCCTTGGGCTTTTGGAGCTATGACCGGACCTGATCAATATGGCAAAAATAGAAAGGATCTCATAGCTGCCATGGAACGTGCTAAATCTAAAATTATAGATGTTCACAAAGAATTTGCTGATACTTTTGGTAGATCCTATGGTAATGGTTTAGTCGAACCTTATGGAGATGATGTAGCTGATTTAACTATCATGTCTTTGGGAACTATAGGTGATGAAGCTCATGAAGCTATAGATCGATTAGTTGCTGAAGGACTTAGTGTTAATGCTCTTAGAGTACGAACTTTCCGTCCATTTCCAGAAGAGGATATTGTTAAATTTGCTAAGAAGAATCACAAACTTCTAGTAATAGACAGATCTGCAAGTTTTGGTCATGGTGGACAACTTGGAATCGAGGTTGAAGCGGTTCTAAAACGAAATAATGTAGATACTCCTGTTAAAAAATTAATTAGAGGATTAGGTGGAGAAGATGTTCCATATACCAAAATTATGGATGACGCTAAGGAAGCGTTGAAGGAATGAGGTGAAAAAGATGCCAGTAACTCAAAAAGATTTAATGAATATCCCTAAAGATGCTATGCTAAAAGGGCACTTTGCTTGTGCTGGGTGTGGCTCAGCTTTAGCTTTCCGCCATGCAATTGGTTCAGTAGCTGATAAAGCTGTGTTAGTCGTTCCTGCTAGTTGTGCAAGTGTTTATCAAGGATCAGGAAAAGGTGTAGCCTTCAATGTTCCTACAATCAACACTGCATTTGCTGCAAGTGATGCAGTAGCTTCAGGTATATCTCGAGCTATGAAAAGAAAAGGTAAAGATGATGTTAAAGTAATTGTTTGGGGTGGTGATGGTTCAGCAGCCGACATCGGAATCGCTACTGAAATCGGTGCCTGTGATCGTCAAGAAAACGTCCTTCATGTTATGTATTCCAACAATGTGTATGGTAATACTGGAGGACAGAGAAGTGGTGATACCATGATCGGTGCAAGGACTGCAACAACTCCTGAAGGTAATACTACTCCACGAAAAATGGTTCCATTTATTATGATGGCTAATAATGCAAGATATGTTGCTACTGCAAGTGAAGCTTATCTAGAGGATTTTGTTGAAAAATTCCAGAAAGCACTTTCTTTCGATGGTTTCAAATTTATTCAGATAGATATCAGTTGTCCACCTAATTGGCGAGCTGATTCTGCTCATTCTGTTAAAATTGCTAGACTTGGTGTTCAAACAGGTATTTGGCCTTTATTTGAATGGGATAGATCCACTAACAAAGTTGTTCTGAGTAGACCAAGTAAGAAATATGAAGCAGTGGAAAATCGATTACCAGTAACTGATTGGACCAGTTTACAAGGCAGATTCCGAGGTATTACTGAAGATGAACTGAAAGCTTTAGAAGAGGATACAGAACGCCAGTGGAATTTTATACGCAAATTCCTCTAATTCTATTCTTTTTTATTCTCTCCTTTTTTGTCGTGTAATTCAATAATTTCTTTTCCTTACTTGATTACCCTCATCGATGTTTTTAATAATCATCTTACTTTTTTTTTAATGACAGACTTGACAGAGACTGATACATTGGATGAGCTATACCAGTTGATTTACGGTTTTATAGAAAGTGCAATTCAGCTGAAAAGATTACCTAGACAAGGATGGATTAGAATAGGTATTTCTCTTTCTGACGTTGAAAGTGTTGCAGACCACGCATACAATACAACAATGTTATCGCTTCTATTAAGTGATCTTCACAATGCTCTCTATCCAGAAAAGCCGATAAACACAGAAGTTGTAATGAGATTAGCAATTGTTCATGACTTACCTGAGTGTAAATATCAGGATTTTGATCGACAAGTAAAAATTATGCTTGGACAAGATCGTTATCAACAATTTAAGAGTCAACTATTGACAACAGCTAGTACTGAAATGCTGTCTCTTATCTTAAATGAAGACGTTAAAAAACAATGGCAAGAAATGTTCCAAGAACTTCAAGAAGAAGAGAGTACAGAAATGAAATTTGTCTCCTATGTAGACAAGATGGAAGTACTTATCCAAGCAATATCCTATGAAGCAATTGGTTATCATTCTTTCTTATTTGATAGTTTTTGGGAGACTTCTAAGAAATTCCTTGAGGATTGTCCTTTTGAAGTAATTAACGATTTGTTACCAATTTTAGAGGAAGAACGAGCTAGCATTGGTAAGAAATAATTCCCAAAACCATATCTGTTAACTAGGATACAACTATCAATCAGTTTATTAAACCAAATTTTTTAATATTACAACAAGCTTTACCTATAATGTAAAGCTATTAAGAACAATCATAGAGTTTGGAGTGATAAAAATTAGTGATATGGACAAAATTCACGATTTAAAAATCTCACCATTTCATGTTCCATTTCTCAGAGATTTAGGAATAAAAGTTGTTTCTATGATTGTATTTGATATTATTTATGGACCTGTTTGTTATTTGAAAGAACTTTCTCGTTCGAATTTTGGTGACAAATTAAAAGATGTAAGCTCTCTTTCTGAGATTTATACTGGCTTTGCAAGAACTAATGCTGATGTTATAACAAGCTTGGAAGAGAGAATAGTAATTGGTAGATATGTTTCTATTCAAGAAGAAGTAGAAAACATTGTTGTCCTTCTATTTGTTTGTGTTCCTTCAGCCAATCTTGATAAATTAACTAAATACTCACGTTCACTCTCAGAAAGAACTAAAGGTAATCCTAAGCTATTTGATGATGCTTTAACACAGTTAATCGATGCTGAAAAATCTGCTGCTCATACAATCCCACTTACTAAAGATGGTGCTACTATACGCGGATTGGTGATTAATGATAAATCAAAAGTTTCTGGGAATGAATTCAATAATTTCTACGGTTTTCTGTTTATACCTTATCATAAAGCAATTATGGATGGTAGGTTCTTCCCAAAAATGATTGAAGGGAAAAAAATAGAGTTTACTCATATTTTTAGATTCATTGATACTCAAAAAAATGAAGCAGATTTGAGAGGAGGAGATTTAATTAGCTTGTATTATAAAGGTTTAGAACTACTTGTTTATCGACATAACGAAAAAGATGCGATAATGGTTGGTGCTAAAAAACCTAATAGCAAAATCAACTACTCTTATATTGATGATTGGTTTACACTTCTTTTCAATTCTTATATAAATATTCCAGGCGAAAGTACTGAAAAATCTACAATAGAAGCAATAGCTTATCTAGACAAAAATATATCTAAAAAACCCAAAAAATTCATTTCACCTGAGATAATGGATCTTCTTATCAATTCTGAAAATGATTGTCCGGAATTATCAGTTCCTTCTAGAGAAATTCAACTGATAGGCTCTATAACACTTGAGCAAAAATATCAGCTGTTTTTAGACAATTTAGAGAAAATGAAAGGAAACATGTCAATCTATGATTTAAGCCAGGATCTTTCTGTACCACTTTCTTCTGTAATCGAATTTATTATCTTCTTGAAATCAAGAGGATTTATTGATGTTTATAGAAAAAAATGAAGACAATATAAATTCTACTTTCATTTGAGAACTACAACAAGAATTAAATTTGATAAAAGATTTTTATATTTATAACAGTTCCAACTACAAGGTGCAAGAAATGAATAAATTTTCCCTTAAATTTGAAACAACCGAGGAGGAAATTTCTCAATTATTAGATGGATTGCTCAAATTGGCAGCTTATAAGGCTTCTGAGATGTTAAAAGATTTAGGAGTATATGAAATACTAAATCGACCACGATCACCAGAAGAGATTTTTCATATGCTAAATTTTAATTCATTGGATGTTGAATTTTCCAAAATTTTTGAATTGCTAGCAAATCAAGAATTATTAACAAAACAGGGAGAGTTTTATGGAGATAGCCCAAGGAGAGAATATCTTGAAATAACTTATCAAGAAAATTACAAATCTGCTAATAATAGATTTCTCGCACCAATTGATTCTTTTATTAATAAAAATATTAGAAAATATAAATCTATTCTAAAAGGGGAACAAGGTAAACTGTCAGAGTCTGAATACATTCAGTCAGTCGATTCATTATTCAGTACTGAATTGATGTATCTAATTAGAGATTTGTATTATAAGAGTTTAAAGCTCAGATTGCCTATATTTGATTTAAAAGAGAGAATCAAGGTTCTCAACTGGGGAGTTGGTTCTGGATATGAAAGTCTGCATTTTGCTGATTATTTTGGAGATAAAGTGTCTGTTATTAGCTTTGAGCCACCTAACGCTCTGAATAGGTGTCAAGTTCTCCAAGATATTTATGAAATCTATAACGTTGATTTTATTCCAAGAGATGAAATACAATTTGAAGGTCTAAATAATTCCATAGATTTATATCTTGGCTCAAAATTTCTCTTTAAAACTGATGAAAAGTTGTACATCAGCACTATTCAATCAGTTCTAAATAAAGAGGGATATCTGACTTTTAGAATGATCCCGCAACTCAATTTATCATTAGATTGGCTTTTGAGTATATATGATCCATTCTTTCTAGAACTTGAAAAACAATCTCATATTGCAAAATTGAAACATTATGGGATATCAAATGAGAAATATATAGGATTAGCTAATTCATTTATACTTATGCAAAAAATTTGAAAGGGAGAATTAACTCTTCCCTTCTTTACCTAAATTAGTTTTCTTTGTTAGCTCTGGAACAATTTGTAAAAATGGAACTATAGCATTAGCAATTGAAGAGAATGCATCTTCTTTATTCCCTGTCACTATCATCTGGTCTATCTCAAGATTTTGATAAATCTCAGGTAATTTGTCTATGATCATCTCTTGGAATAATCTCGCATCGGATTTAGCAAGAGCTTCAATACGCTTTAAAATACCTTCAGCTTCAGCAGTTTTAGCTTCTCTAATAGCAGCAGCATCACCACGTGCTCTAGATTCCATCTCAAATTGTTTAGCTTCAGCTAATTGCTTAATTTTTGATGCTTCTGCACTCGCTTCAATCTGAATTTTAGTCTGAAAAGTCTGTGCTTCAACTTCTGTACGTTTCTTCTCAAGCTCTTGTACCTTGATTTCCTTATCTTTCTGTTTGGATTCAACATCCAAACCAACTTCTTGTTGCTCGATTCCCACTTTTCTGTTGACTTCCAGATCTCGTAATTTTGTGATTTCTTCCATTTCAGCATTTTTCAGTCTAGCTAGTTTTTCTTGCTCTATTTTCATTATAGCACTTACATTTGCTTTCAAATTTGGATCTATAATCTCTATATCTCTGATTTCACAACTTTCTACTAGCATTCCCCAATCTTTAGTTAAAGAGTGTAATTCTTTTGTAACTGCTTCAATAATCGCTTGTCGGTCTCTGATAATCTTTTCTAAAGGCATATTAGCGCAAGTTGTACGAATTATACTTTCAGCTGCATTTTTGATGATATTTTCAATATAAGCGTCATCGGATTTATTCCAAGCAGTTCTAGAAAAAGCTACCTCTGGATCTATTACACGCCAAAATACAAATGCAGTAACACTGATCTCTTGAAATTCTCTTGATAATACTTTCTCTTTGGCTTCTAAGAAAGTGGACTGGGTAGTTACCGGAACTACACTTACTTCATCAATCAGAGGAATAACAACTGCTCTTCCACCAATGCCTGCTTTAATAACTCGCCCATTTCTAAAATGAATCATGTAAGTATCTGAAGTGAATTTTCGATATCTTGATGCATAAAATAATAAGAACAGGACTAAAACTATCACTAGTCCTACTGGTAACCAAATATACCACATCATGTCTTGTCATACCCTCGTTTCTTTTGTAGGTGTGAAATTATCTCGCATGGGGGCTTTTTAAGGTTTCCAAATAAAAGTGATGAAATAAGGTATTTTGCTAGCAATATTTTCAATTTTAAAAAAGATTGGTTTAACTAGGCTCATATGTTCTTTTTCTCTTGTTTAGTCCTTAGAAAAATTCGGTTTTTTTATTTCAATCACCTAATGGCAAAGATTTTTATTGTTTTTTTTCTATATTTATATTTAGGTTTCTAATCAAATAGTAAACCTATAAAAGGTGAAATTTATGAATAAGAAAATACTTGCGGCACTTGTTATTATAACTGCATTAACATTTGTACCGTTTACAACTAAAGCTGATGTACCTTATGGAGAATTAGGGTTTTCTGATGATATTGTTCCAGGAGCTGAGTTCGAATGGAAAGTAGCTCAATTCGACGCTACAGGAGATTTTGCTCCATATACTTCTGATGCTACTCTCGGTGGGGAACTACTTAGTGAAGGATATACTATCAAAATTGTAGTTACTGAAGATCCTGATAATGCTACTGGTGATTGGTTTGAATTATACTTAAATGATAATCTAGTTACTGGAGATCCATACGATTTCTCATTTGAATTTGGTTACGGTTACGGTATTGGTACCTTCTTTATTAACCCAATAACATATAC
>CAZJUB010000031.1:0-29356 GCA_964549075.1 uncultured archaeon
AAAATAACAAACACCATAACAAAAAAATTAACTTACAATCAATTTAGATTATTTAATAGAATTCGGGAATTATTATGGGATTGAAGAAGATCCTGTTGATCCTAATGTTACTAATTACGCTTTAGCTGAGATACTATATACTATAAATACGAGAACATACGTTCTTCGTAATATAATTAGTGAATACTATCTCTCTATCTCAACACAACTTATGTCTCGAAATTTTAGCTCTAGAGGTGATCCTCTTGAAACCCAATATTTTGCAATTCAACAAAATTATTCTGATTTTATGGGAGAACTAATAATAGATGGAAGATTACCCGAACAAAAAAATGAAGTTGTAATATCTTCATCATTCCAAAATGATAGAAACATTCAACTTGATAGTATTCTCAGTTTTAATGTTAGTTCTTATCTTGGGGGGGATGCAATCGGAATACAGAATGTAAACTTTACTGTTGTTGGTGTGTATCAAGATCCTTCTAATAATTTATTAGTAAGTCTAGGAAAAAAATACAATGTTCCTTCAGATCCTTTAAATATATTAAAGGAATCTATCTATGCTTTACCTGCAATTTTAACCTTCGAGAATTATTATTATACTAATTTCGAAAATGTGACAATTTATCATTTAATTGTTGATTATAATGTTCAATTTGTCTATGATTTTACTTCTATTAATATTGACAGACTTTCTACACTACTTGATGAAGTAAATGAATTGGTAGTTGAAAGTCCGCATTATTTTAACTTTGCACCTAGTAATTACTGGATGATGGTTAATGAAATAGGATGGGCTTTCAGCGGTTTAAGTGGTCAAATTCAAATGACACAATTTATAGTTGTCTTTCTCTCGATCCCAATTCTATATTTAGCATTATTCCTTACTTTCGAAGTTAATGAGCTTTTCAGCAGTAGCTTTGAGCAAGAGATACGAATAATGAGCTCAAAAGGGGTGTCAACTGGAATGATTGCTTTTCTTTACTCAACTATGAAATTTTTCGAAGCCTTTTTAGCTGTTTTTCTTGGATTAGGAGTGAATCTAATCCTTCTTCCTCCGCTCCTAAAACTAAACAAATTCATAACATTTGAATCAGTTCTTACAAGTATCAAATTAGGTACAGCACCAACTTCGATGACTATTACGCTTCTCATTTTAATCATAATTTCTTTACCTCGGATAGTCAAGTTATCAACAACAAAGAAGGAAGTTGAGAAACCACCAAGAAAATTCATCCAATTGATGAAAAACATTCGATTACCTTATTTTCTTTTAATTGTTTTTGGAGCAGGTCTCATAGCTTTGGGATATTGGCTGTTAGTATCAAGTTCAGTTGTTGTAATAATGGATCCTAGTTCAGCTTTATTAACAGTATACATCTATATTATTGGAATGGGAGTAATGGTGAGTTTACTCGGTATAGGGCTTCTTATAAGGGAATTACATAAAATTTTAATGATAGTTATAAGTAAGATATCTTGGCTAATCAACAAAAATCAATTTACTTTTTCATTAGTTCAGGTACGTTCAGATATTAAACTCTTTAATAACACATTTCTTACTTATGTTATTCTAATAGGATTATTAATTCCTTTTACCATGACTCCATTATTGATTCAGGATAAAGTAAAAACCCAGACCTACTTTTATGGTGGAAGTGATTTAATAGTAAACAATTGGCAATTTTATAACGATTCAATATTAGCAGATTTAGGAGAATATGATGAAGTAATAAGTTTTACAAACATAACCCACTTAGAAGCTTCATATAGAGAATATGAAATTGAGTTTCTAATACTAAATGATACCGATGATTTTTTAGAAACAGCTTTCAAACTTCCAGATTATATGTTCTCAAATTGGAATGAAGCTATAAATAACCTTGATAAAAATACAAGTCTTTTAGCTTCTAATACATTTTCTGAATTTGTAGCAGGAGGAGAGGAAATATTCAATTTCGTAAATGATTCCTTACCAGAACCTGAGTATATTCAATTCTCGATAGAAGCAAGTTTCGATTATTTTCCTATATTCTATGATTATGGACCAAGAGGAGGTTATTCACCTTATGATTACTATTATCCTGAACCTAATCCATATGCAACATTCGGAATTGTGATGTCACAGAGTAATTTTGATTATATTTCCTCACTAATATCGATTGATAGAATAGTTTTACAAAGATTATTGATTAATATTAAAGATTATGCAAATCAAGAAAAAGTAGCTGATAAGCTAAGTCAAGATCTTGGTTTGGAAATTAAGACTATGGACAGTGCTAGGGATACATTGTTGTTCACACTATTTCCGTTCTACTCGTTACTTGTTGCAGAATTTGTATTTGGGATACTGATTTGTTTTGCAGCAGTAGCTTTTACAAGTCTCAGTAATCCACTAAAGATTTTACAGAAAAGACTAGTAAAACATGATGTTCTCAAAAAAATAGGAATACCAACTAATAGGATTATTTCCCTCTCTGCTCTTGAATTATTCATATCTTGTATCATACCTGGATTAATACTTGGTGGCGCTGCAGGCTATGGATTACTCAAATTATTCAATTGGCTGTTTATAGATTCAATGAGTACATATGAAGGAGGAGGTTTACCTTTCAAAATATACTTCCCATATCAAGTTATTCTGATAGTCTTTGTAGCGATTCCTGTGGTATTCTATACAATATTCTTTGTAGCAATGAAATATAATTTTGCAAAATATATGCCTAAAAATTTGGAGTGATAAAGATGATAATTACATGTAACGATTTAATAAAGGTCTACCACGATGAGACCACTGATTATAAAGTAGCAGCTCTCAGAGGATTAGATCTCAAAGTAAAGGAAGGAGAGTTAGTCTCGATTATCGGTCCTTCGGGAGCTGGAAAAACTACTTTAGTGAAAATTCTCTCTGGAATTGAGCTTCCAACTAGTGGAAAAGTTATTATCAATAGTAATGATTTTGCAGTATTGGATGAATTTGAAAGAAGAGAATATCGATTTTATCATATTGGTCTTATAAATCAATTTACAACTCAGAATCTTTTTACTCATTTAACTGTAAAACAGAACTTGATGGTACCAAAGAAACTCTTCTTTCTTCCCAAAGAAGAATCTGTTAACGATGTGAATGAACTTCTAAGAGTTTTGAATTTAAGACATGTTGAAAACAACAGAGTAGAGAAACTTTCAGGTGGGGAAGCTATGAGACTTTCTATGGGAGTAGCCTTAGCTAAAAAACCAGATTTACTCTTGTTGGATGAACCTACCGGGCAACTAGATTCCAAGAATACACAAGACTTGATTGAAACTATTAAACAAGTCAATCTAGCTATGGGAAAAACAATCTTAGTTGTGACTCATGACATCAGATACAGAAATGTGTTCGAGAAAAGTTTCGTTATAAGGGATGGCAGACTTGTTGGAATTGGTAAAGATATTGGCAAAGATGAATTAGAATTTTTAATGCAGTCTTCTGATATTAACAGGTCTTATATGGATGCTTCTAATTTTGTGAGAATACCTGATGAAATAAAAGCAATTACAGCTTTGGGGGAAATCGTAGAATTTGACCTTCATCCTTCTAAAAAACTAGGTATTTTCTGGAATCCTGATGCAATCAATAGAGATAAAATTCTTGATATAATCTCTAATCCAATTGAGAAGTCAGAGACTGAAGTAGAACAAGTTTCTATGGAGGAAGTAGAAAAACTTCTAAGTAGAGAATTCATTTTTCCAGAAAAATCAAAACCAGTCATAAAAATCAAGGATTTGACTAAAGGTTATCATTCTAGAGCTGGATATCATGAAGTTATCTCCAAACTCAACATTGATTTTCATAAAGGAGATTTTGTTTTCATTTCTGGTCCTTCAGGGGTTGGAAAAACTACTTTACTCAATCTTATAGCTGGTTTAATCAAACCAGAAAAAGGACAAATAAATATGGATGGATTTTCAATTAATGATTCGTCAGAAAAAGAAACTTCATTATTTCGATTGAATAACATTGCTTATATTACCCAACACAACAACTTGTTTACTCCTTTACAAATCAAAGATAATTTTACAATACCCTATTTATTCTCTAAAAAGAAGTTTGATAAAGAATATGGATTTTCAGTCGCTAAAGAATGTTTTATTGATCATAAGTTAGATGCTTATCCTAGTGAATTATCTGAAGGAGAGAAACAACGTGCAGCTTTAGCTTCTGCACTAAATAGAAGAACAAGTTTAATACTTGCTGATGAGCCAACAGCTAATCTCGATACTGAATTAGCTAGAAGCATTATGGATTTATTGATGGATACAGTTAGAATTAATAATGCAACGATTATAACCTGTTCTCACGATTTAACTTTGCTCCGTCCAGGTTTTAGACACATTAGATTATTAGATGGTCAGGTATTAGAAGATAAAAGAGTCACTAAGAAAGACTTGAAGAAAATTGTCGTAGAATATTTACAAATTGAAGAAAATCAAAAGAAGATAAAAAGGAAAACGAAATAATAATTTTCCCACTAAAAGCCTATCTGGGCCTTTCTAATGAGGTTCTATAACCATAGCCTTTAGCGAAGGTTTTTTGTAGATATTTCACATTTTTAAAATCATGAATTCTAAGAAGAAGATTATATTTTTCAGTTTTATTATCTCTCTTCTATTATTGCCATTAGTGTCTTACAGAAATGTAGGAGCTAATTATATAATCAGAAATAAGGATATTATTTTACCAGATAATGAAATAAGTTTTTCACCGCCAAAATTCCTACCACCACCTCCATCAAACGGAAGCTATACGGCAGATTATTTTGATGGTAGAGGAATAGAATCTGCAAATTTTATATTTAGTGATTTAAGTAACATATTTCCATTAGCTGAAATTCCTTCAAGTAGAATTTGGGATCTTGTAACTGTTCAATATGCGTTAACTTGCGTAGATATGTTTTTTGTCAACAGAGATCCAAATTACCTAAATAGTGGTAGAGATGCGGTTCAAACTCTCCATCTTGATATAAATGGTACTTTTATTTTAGGAGAAGATGATGGAGCTTTTTATCACCTTAATGCAGATGAAAATTTATTGTTAGTAATCATGTATAATAGATTAGCACAAGGTTTTCTCGCAGATGGAGATGCTTTTACAGCTGAATCATTAAGAAATCAAGCTAATTTACTGTTTGCTGATCTTACAAGCTTGTTCTATAGTACAACTACAAATACAATTAATTCCACTCTCTTTTTGAGTAAATCTACTTTTGATGTTGTAGGAGTATCTCAAGGAAGCTCAGCTAAAGCAACAGGATTATATTTTATGGCTAATTTCATGAGCAATCAGACATCAACATATTATCCAGAGGCAAAGTTAGCTGTAGACAACTATCGAACAATAGCAAATGCAACTGTCAACCTTCCTTCAGGAGATTTAGGATTCCTTTATAGATCTTCAGATGAAATTACTTCTGTTGAATATAATGAAGTAGCTTTACAAGGAAATATCTACCTAAATACAGCACTTATGCAGATAAGTAAATTTGAAGAAATAAATGGTGATTTAGGAGCTAGTGATAATTATTACAATTGGACAAATATGGGAGAAGTAACATTAAAAGAGTATTTAAAAAGTCCAACTACTAATTTGCTACATACTAAATACAACTTGGTTACTACCATTCTTGAAGATGCAGCTTTAACTTATGAAAATTGTCTCTATCTCTCTCATGCAATTGAATTCAAAAGATTTAAACTTGAACATACAGGAATAGCACCTTCATTTATTGAAGTTAGTAATCTATTTGAAGCTCTTTATACAAGTGTATTCAATGACCCAGACTACTTTCTTGCAGGTTTGACAAAATCTGGTACTCAACTTGATTTAGTTCCTGATATACCTCATAGTAATCCGCATATTGTAAATTATCAAGCTATTACAATGCTGCTCAAACTCTATCCAATGAAATCGATGTTGGTTAGACCTACAGATTTGATTCCAAGTTTACCAATGATTTGTGATTGGTTCATAGATATCCCAGAAACAAGTTCTATTTTCAAGGCAAGTAACAAAACATTTTCCTTTTATTATGTATTTGATATTTCTTCTAATACTATAGATAGTATTACATTTCCCGAGAAAAAGAGATTAAACACTACTTCTCTTGACGGGGTGATACTTCAAGGTAGTCAAAAAGTAACACTAAACATTACTTCCTCTGAAGGTGGAGATCATTTTCTAATATTAAAAGTGAATTTTTCTAATTTCAACATCTTTGATTTTGATTTATTTCTTACTTTCAAAAAACTATTCCGAATTTCGACTGAACCTACAAATCCAGAAATGACACAACTTTTAGACAAAGAATTAGTGCTTTCAGTATTCTGTGAAGATGAAATTTCTAGTTCTGTTGCTGATGCACAAGTGACTATTTTTGTTGATATATATGAATTTACGGAAATTACAGATAATGGTGGATATGCAACCTTTTTCATTCCAATTGAGACTTTTAATTTTGCTAAACCTCCCCCAGATTTTGGTGATTACTCAAGTTATAATGCTTCGATTCATATCTCTGTTAACAAACCTGGATTTCTCAGGAAGGATATTGATAGAAAAGTCATAATTAGATTAAATGAGCTTGTTCTAGATATTAGTCCCGCTCCTGAAGGTAAAGAAGGAAGTGATTTAACTCTATACTTAGACGTGGAAACTAGGATAGAAGCTCCTTTATTTAATATAGAAGCTACTATCAGAATAGATGGAATAGATTTCACAGATACAAGTGGATATTCAACCTTTCAATTGCCTTCAACAATTATCATAGGAAAGGAATACTTGAAACCTAATGATTGGATTCGAGTAGATGTAACAATGGACATTCCTGGTATGTCTGTCCATACACTCAGTTTTGAAGTATTCACTGTTCCATTGCAAACACTTGAACGTATTTACTATTGGCTTGAAATTGCATTTTCCTCCAATGTAGTCAGAGTCTTATGTTCTCTTGGTATTGTTTGGGCATTATTGTGGAGGCAATTCTCTCTTAAAATACTAAAACGACTTAGACGTTGTCCTTATTGTGGAGATATAACAAAGACAAAGTATCCTTACTGTAAGAATTGTGGTCTGAAAGATATGACTAAGAAATATAAGAAAGCAGTTCATGATAGTAAAAAGGAACCAAGGATTTTAACTAACGAACGTATGCTTTTTAGAAGAAAAGATGATAAAGAATCTAATATAAAACAAGACAATTCTAGTTTTGAAGATAATCAAAATAGTTCAAGTCTTGAATCAGATTCCTCCAAAGATGATTATCAATTCTAGCTTTTCTTCTTTTTTTATTTTTATATTTCTTTAACTAATTTTACAATTTCTTCTCTACATGGAGCTGGAAATATAAGGAGATTGTTGTACTTTGGTTTTGTTAAACTAGCGATTACATCTGAGACTTCTGAAAGTTGTTTCAACGAGCCATCTTTCATCTTGATCATGATAGCATTTCGATTTGATTCATCATAGTGAGTGTAATAACGACTACTGAATTGATCGATATCCCAACTAACTTTCGGATAATCGTGTTTTCCAACAATAAAATTAATTTTGTCTTGATTTTCCATTACTCTTTCTGCCATCTCTTCGGTTAAAGGAATACTTTTGTATAAATTACGTTTTAAAATTTCGTTAGCTAATTTTTTAATGAAGAGATTATTTTCTTCTTTTTGAGCAGAATAATGTAATTGGGTATAAATGATATCATCAGTTAAAGGCATGAGAGTTTTCCAATAAGGATTATTGGCAAAGTCTTGAATAAAAGGTAAAACTTCCATTTGTTTACCTTCTTCTAGTTGCTGCAGAACCTGAGAAATAAACAGTTTCAACATATACTCATAACATCTAACTGTTTTGTGGAAATAAACTCGAGAAAATTGCATGTATAAGGCAATGACAACTTGTTCTACAGATTGTATCCCTTTTTCTTTTATAACAATAGTTCCATCTTCTGTTAAATCCATCATATCGAACAATCTCTCAAGATTATACATTCCAAAAGAAACTCCAGTAGCAACAGAATCTCTCATAAGATAATCCAAAGAATCAGCATCGAGCTGTGAATTAATGATTTGATTATTGAAAGATTTATCTTCAACACTTAATCCTTTGATCATTCTCCCTATCTGTTTCCTATTATAATTTCCTTTTTCTAGGATCTGAGCAATTTCAGATTCATAATCCATTACTATTTGCTCAGAAATATTCTCATGATGAATGAATAATCCAAATTTTTCTTTACAAGATTCATCGTTAGAGTTTCTACATAGTAATCGTATAGTATCTTCAAACATGTGACTAAATGGCCCATGTCCGGTGTCGTGTATTAAAGCTGTTAAACTTACTTTTCTAATATCATCACTAGTGAGAATTTCTGGATGTTTTTTATTCAGAGCTATTCCTATTCTGTTCGCTACATGATGAGCACCTAAGCTGTGCATAAATCTACTGTGAGTAGCAGAAGGATATGATATGGATACTCCTCCTAATTGAATAATTCTTCTTAAACGTTGGAAAATTGAGGTATCGATAATATCTATAATGTTTTTCTCGTAAATATCTATATATTTGTGTACTTGATCTGCAATCGACTTATAAACTGACATTATAGTTACTCCTTTTTTTCTTCTTCATAACTTTTTGGATGAACTAGCACTTGGACAGTTTCTGGACAAATGTTATTATAAGAAGAAATTCAACCTTTTTCTGAAGAAAATGAAAATAGCTATTATTGGAACGGGATATGTAGGATTAGTTACAGGGGCTTGTTTTGCAAGTAAAGGGCATGAAGTAATTTGTGTAGATGTTATCGAAGATAAAATCAAAAAAATAAATCGAGGTCAAAGCCCTATTTTCGAAGAAGGCTTAGATGATATGCTTAGCGATCTCGTTTCTCGAAATAAACTCTACGCTACTTTGAACTTAGAACATGCAATTTTAAAATCAGATTTAGTCTTCATTTGTGTAGGAACACCTTCAAAAGAAGAAGCGAAATATGATTATACTTACCTTGAGCAAGCGACAAAGGATGTTGGTTTAGTTCTCAAAGATTCTGATAAATATAAGGTTGTAGTAATCAAGAGTACTTGCACTCCAGGAACAACTAATGATCATTTAAAACCTATACTCGAACAAACAAGTGGAAGGAAATGTGGAAAGGATTTTGGATTAGGTTTTAATCCTGAATTCCTAAGAGAAGGTGTAGCTGTCTACGATTTCTTGAATCCTGACAGAATTGTAATAGGAGGGATAGATAAGAAATCTATTTCTATGATTGAAGCAGTTTTTACAGATTTTAATGCACCAATTTTGAAAGTTGACCCAACAACTGCTGAGATGATTAAGATTGCTTCAAATTCGTTTCTAGCTATGAAGATATCATTCATCAATGAGATGGCTAATATAGCTGAAAAAATAGATTGTGACATAAAAGATGTAGCAAAAGGCATAGGAATGGATAGCCGTATATCTCCTAAATTCTTAGGTGCAGGACTTGGTTGGGGTGGAAGTTGTTTCCTAAAAGATATTAGCGCACTTTATCAACTGTCGAAAGAAATAAGTGTTCCCTCAAAGTTGCTTGAATCAACGATTCAGGTTAACAAACTTCAACCTTTGCGCTCAATAGAGCTACTTGAACGAGCACTATCTGATCATTCAGTTAAAGGAAAGAAAATTGCAATTCTTGGTTTAGCTTTTAAGCCTAATACTGATGATATGAGAGAAGCAGTTTCTATACCAATAATTCATGAATTATTACATAAAGGAGCGGAAGTCCATGCACATGATCCTGTTGCAATTGAAAATGCCAAGCTAATATTCGATTCTTCTAATTTTTATCTACATGAAGGTCCGGAACAAACCTTATCTGGAGCTCATGGTTGCATAATTGTGACAGAATGGAGGATTTACTCAAAATTGTCCCCTAGAGACTTTATCAATAAGATGAAAACACCTATAGTGATTGATGGTAGAAGAATGTTTAATCCTAAAAAAATGAGAAGTAAAGGTATAAATTATTATGGAATTGGCTTGGGAAAATAATACTTCCCACTGTTCAATTATATCTTATTTCTCAACACTATCTCTCTATTATAATCTGGGATCAAAATCTCCTTATGTTCTTTTCTTAACACAGTGTTATTAGGTGTATGTACCATTATTTTTTTACCTTCTATTTGGGAAATAAATCCATTTAATGAATCTGAATTTGTATGCCCACTTATCGGTGCAGAAAAGATTTTTTGGTGGTAGCGGTTTTTAGCTACTGGTAAAGAATTTTGTAATGCAAATCCTAAAGTATCTGGAGCTTGATATCCACATAATAAAACTCCAGTATTTTCATCGTCTTTTGTATCATCAAGTAAATTCCTTACTGTTCCACCCTGAAGCATACCATGACCTGATACAACTATGTCACCTTCTTTGAAATTGTCAATAGATACATCTTTAACAATATCATATTTGCCTTTAATTCCCATAACCTTGGAGACTTCAGCAGCTAGACCTGTTGTTTTGATATTTTTGTTCTTTGAAATTCTCAACCTTTCTAAACGTTTAATCATCTCTTGTGTTCTACCTACTGAAAAAGCTGGTATAATTAATCTACTAGAAGTTTCTGCAGCTTGAAGAATAACAGTGTTTGGATCAGTTTTCGGGGTAGGTCTATTATAATAGGTTCCATCAAAGATTGTAACGTCACTATCAGTTGGAAAATTAGCTCCTTCAAATAATTCACTGGAATCTAAAGAGAAATCTCCAGTGAAGAAAATACTCTTACCAAAAACATCGATTTTATATCCGCAACTCCCAAAGACATGAGACGCATGATATGGTGATACTTCAAAACCTGGGCTCACTTCAAAAGTTTCATTAGGTGTAAGAGTATTATGAACATTAAAAAGATTGATTAAATGAGATTTTTTGAGATAAGTAGATTGCAGCGGAGAAGCCTTTTTCTTTGTGATTCCATTCATTTTTATTATCGAACTAGTTGATTGTAATAGTTTCTCAGTCAAAATTTTTGTTGATTGAGTTGAATACCATTGTTTTCCATTTTCAGGAGTAATCAAATAAGGTAATCCTCCTGTATGATCAAGATGTGCATGAGTAACTAGGATGGCTTTAACATACTTCAGAGAAGGATGCCACCTTGGAATAGAGTTATTTGATACACTCATCCCATAATCAATTAAAATCGCATTGTTATCATGTTGAATCAGAATACCCATATTACCAATATTTCCGCCACCGAGGAAAGTAATACGTATTTTTTGTGCAACTGATGGACTGGAATAAGCTTGAATTGAAGCATATTCTTTGATAAGATCTTTAGGGAATTGAGCTAACTTTTCCATTGAAGCAGCTTTCGCATTAATATTGGAAAGATGACTCTGTAAAATTGGATCTACTACAGTAGGAACTACTGGAAATTTGTTCTCTTTATATTTGTTTTCTATCTTTTTTTGAAATTCTGCCATAGAAATTTTCTTTTTTAATTTAATTTCATTACTGAGATGTTTAGAATAATAATATGCTAAATCGTTTAATAGTCTCTGGTCAACATGAAAATCAAGATATTTCAGAAGTTTAGGAGAAATTGAACTTGCTATCTCTTCTAAATATTGGGATCTATTCTTAAGATTTGATAAAATCCTATCTACTTCTCTTCCTATTTCTTTATCTTCATCTTTCAAGATTTCTTTCGATATGTTTTTTTGAGTTATTTTGGAAAAAGTAGAAAATTTTTGTGGTTTAACTCCTAGTTTTCTTATGTATTCTAAAAACGCATAATAATTGTATTTAATTTTCTTTTTGTTTGTATAAAGCCAAAAACTGTATACTAATATTTCTTCATCTAAAATAAGATTTGTTTCAAGTTCTTGGATAACTGCTCTATAGATTTCAAAGTTTATTGCATTGAGCCAATATAGAGTGAATAAGTAATATTCTGATACAGCTGAGAAATTTTCTGTTAATCCTACCCATGCAATATCAAAAATGTTCATAATGTTAGAATTTTGACAAATGAAATAAGGATCCTTACTAATCTTTAGATATTCTTTACAATCTTGGTAAATTTCATGATAAGTCTTCTTAAGTTTTAAGTCTGGTTTTAGTTTCATAAGAAATTCTAAGTAATTTGTCATATCGTTTGTCATAATTTATGTCCTTCTAAATAATAAATAATAAAATATAATTATAGTTTTAATTTTAATTTAATAAATCAAAGAAGAAAGAGTTTTCTAATCTTCCTTAGTATCACTCTCAAGTAAGCTACTAAAAGCATCTCTTAGTTCATCTTGTAATGCTTCTTTCATCACTTTAGTTGATTTAGCTGGTACTGCTGGTGCAGACGATGGAGTGAAATCTTTTTCTTCTTCTTCGTCTTCTGTGAGTCTAGAAGCTCTTTTAGCTAAAGCATCTTTTACTTCCATATTGAGTGCCATAGATGCAGGCATAGAGCCTCCTCCTCCTACTGCAGCTTGCCTTTCTTGTCTGTGCTTCTCTGGATCGACTTTTGTAAGTCCTGCTCGAATATCTTGGATATCATCAGCACTTACACCAAATGGACTGAAAGAAGCTGGTGCTGGACCTCCTGCTGGGTCTCCTAATCCATCCGGTCCTGAAGTTGGTTCTGGTGCTTTCTGTAAATTTGCTGCAGCTTTTAACAAATCAGCACTACTGATACCAGCACCAGTTGCTCCTTGTGCTCCAGAAGGAGCTGGCATTGCACTCAAATCTGGCGCACCTGAATTTGCACTCACTGCAGCAGTAAGATTTGGTGCGCTAGGTGCAACTGATAAGTTCGGTGCACCGATAGGTCCTGAATTTGTTAAATTAGGCGCTGCTGCTGAAACTGTTGTAGGCGCTGCTGCAGGAGTTGCTGCAGGAGCTGCTGAACGAACAGATAAAGTTGGTGCTACACTTGGTGAAGCTGCTACTCCTAATGCTCTTTCCACAGCGCTTATCCTCATATCTAAAGTATTAATATAATCCTCCATCCTCTCTGTTGATTTAACCATTATCGCTCCGAAATTTTCAATCAATCTAGTAAGCTTCATTATGGCTTTCTTAGAGGGTTCCGAACTACCTGATAAGAGGCCATCTAGATAATCATCAATTGACACATGTATCATGTAAACTCCAAAAATGTGATATAAAAACTCTATGTTATTCCTCAAAACAAAGGCTAATGCGTAATTCTTGAATTCCTATTTTTCTAACTCAGAAATGGCTTCTAGCACAGTTTCAATGTGCTCAGTTGTTATTCCATAGTAAGTAACCATTCTAAAAAGTTGTTCTCCCATATTTGTAACAAGAACACCTTTATTCTTCAATCTATCATCTACATCAGCAGCTGAAAGATTACTCTTTGAAGTATCAATAATCACTATATTTGTATCGACAGGTTTGACAATAAAATCTTCAACTTCATTTAATCTCTTCCCAAGTAACTGAGCATGTTTATGATCTTCTGCTAATCGGTCTATCATGTTATTAAGAGCATAAATTCCTGGAGCAGCAATGATACCTGCTTGACGCATACCTCCTCCAACAACTTTACGATTTCTTCTAGCTCTATGAATGAATTCTTCAGTACCTACTATGAGAGAACCTATAGGGCAACCTAAACCTTTACTCAGACAGATTTGGACACTATCAACGTTTTCAGCAAATTTAGACGCTTTCATACTTGATGCTACTGTTGCATTAAATAGTCTAGCTCCATCAAGATGAACTGCACCACCATTATCATGAGCTATTTTAGATAAGGAGTCAATATTGTCCTTTGGAATGATTTTACCTCCTCCTCTGTTATGGGTGTTTTCTAGACAAAGTAATTTTGGTGTCACTTTATGGATATTATATGAAGCAGTGAAAATAGTATCAACATCCTTAGGATTCATTTGACCATTATCTCCTTCAACTAACAGAGGAAAACTACCACTAATTTGAGATATTCCTCCAACTTCATACATATTAATGTGACTCTCTTTTTCTAAAACTACTCCATCTCCTCGGTTTAAATGCGTCATATGTGAAACTAAATTTCCTTGAGTACCACTTGTAACAAGTAATCCCGCTTCCTTTCCTAGCATTTTTGCAATTAACGCTTCGAGCTCAATTACTGTTGGGTCTTCCCCCCAAACATCATCTCCTAGTTTAGCTTGCATTATTGTTTCCATCATTTCTTTGGAAGGTAATGTGAAGGTATCTGAACGTAAGTCAATCATCACTTGGTGAAAGAAATGCAGATTTTAAAACTTTACTCTTTTTGGCTTGGTAAATATTACAATCAAAAATATGTAAATTATTATTGGAACTACCATTTGTTTTAAGGTACTAGTGTTATCATTTTCTTTGATTTGAATTTGTAAAACAGTTGATGTATCTTGAATATTTCCTGCAGAAAAAGTAAAAGTCACTGTCGCATTACCTGTTTCCAAGAAAGTTAGATTAAAACTTATTATTTGAATCTCCCCAGGTGCAAGATCACTAATTGAACCTTCTAAATATATTTCTCCACTACTAACATTAACGTTGGCTTCTACTTTTACATCTTTTATTTCCACCATAGTAAATTGACCCTTGTTTTTAACTGTAATGTTAACAGAAACTGGCTGATTTACAATAGCATTGTGGGATAAGTTTCGATTTGTAAAATCTCAAGAATTGTTTCATTTACAATATTCTCTTCTTTTATGAGGAATCCAATTGAACAATCTGATGAAAATTTGTCAGAATCTGTATAAGAAGAAGGTAGAGATAATAAAATCAATAAAAAGATTGATGAAAGTATTATTGATATGTTTAGTAGCTTTTTCAAATTAAAACCTCTAAATTTTCATTTAGTAGTTGATACATATCAATTGATTGGATAAAGCAAGCATATCCTAAGTATTTTTAATTTTTTACGTCTTAGCTTATTGATTTTTGTGAGACTGTTGGATAATATTATATACTTGAAATTCATGCCTTATTCTGTATGAAGATTTTCAAAATCTATTCTGAATATGCTAGAGCTTATCATGAGATGTACCAATCAATTTTTGATTATGAAGAGGAATTTAAAATCTATGATAAATATCTTTCAAAGATTAAAGCAAAGAAAGTTTTAGAACTCGGTTGTGGTAGTGGGAATTTAGCTAAATATTTTATTAACAATAGCTACGAATATACAGGTTTAGATAGTTCTAAAGAAATGATCGCTCTAGCTAGGGAGTTTGTTTCAAATGGTAATTTTCTTCTTGGAGACATGCGTAATATGGACCTACAAGAAACTTTTGATGCTGTTTTGGTTACAGGTAGAACCTTCACTCATATGACTACAAATCATGATGTAATGTTTGCACTTAATTCAATTCATGAAGTACTCAATCATGAAGGTTGGTTAATTTTTGACAATTTTGATGCATCAGTAATTTTCACTGATTTTAGAGAAACTTCACAACATAAAGCAAGTTATGAAAATAGAAAATATCTAAGAACAAGTGAAACATCTTTTAATTTGGAACATGGCTGGACTTGGAATTGGAAATCTCATTATGAAATCTATGAAAACGAGAAAATAGATGAATTTGATGATGAAATAACTCTGAGAGCTTTTACAGAAGATGAACTTCGTTTGTTTCTTAGAATCAATGGATTCAAAGTCTGTAATATGGAGAAATCTGCAAACGCAATACTTACCGTAGCTCAAAAAATAAATGAAAAGAAAACTAATGCTCAAAATATTTATTTCAAGCAGAAGTTAAATAATATTGATTAATGGAATTTAACTGGTTCCGGGAGCTTATCTATATACTTTAGAAATGGTTCTGGCCAATTCTTCTGATCTAAACCTTTTTGTGAAATGAAAGCTGTTAGGAATCTTTCAAACGATCCACCACCGCATCCTGACCATAATTCAATATTTCCCTCAGCTTTAACAGAGAATCCTTTTGGATATTTGGTCCCAATGATAGATATATTCTGAATTTCTAACCATTCACTTTCTTCCCTAGAGCCACGGTAAGGCATGTAAGCTTCAAAATCTATTGTTCCAACCAAATCAGTCTCGCGATCCATTTTCTCTTCAGTTGCTGACTGTTGTAACCACCATGGCATAACTTGAGCCTCTCTAACTTCTAAATCTAAAACTTCATTGAAAATTATCCTGAGCTTATCTCTAACTTCTGTGCCTATTTTTTTAGCTTGTTTTGGTGAGCCAATAAAGAGGGTTTCAATACGATGAAGCTCGTCCACTCTTTCGAAACCATATGCAGAACCTGCTTCGTATCGATAAGTAGGTCCCGACCAGTCATAAATTTTAATAGGAAGGCTTTTCTTAGCTAATGTTCTACCTTGTAACCATGCCCAAAATGGAGGACATTGTGCATAAGAGAGACCACCAATTGGAGCAGTGACTTTTTCGCCTATTTTTTCATAAGGGATAGTTTTGGTAATTGTGATATAATCAGCAATTTCTTCAAAATATTCTGGAGTGGGTTCTTTTGGTTGAACAACAAAGTAAGGTTCAAAACCTCCTTGATACATTCCTTCAGCATGTTCAGATCGTAACCAAATTGACCAATCTACTAATTTTGGAATCATCATCTGATAGAATTCTAAAGGCTTGTAAACATAATCTACCATTATTTGTTTCATCGCTTCAGCTAGAGTTGTTAATGTTGGTGAGAGAATCCATTGGTTACGATAATTTGTTCTTTGTATCCAATTCGCTTCTTGCATCATAGTTGTAGGATTTTCGTCTGTAAAGAGCTTTTTTTCTCCACTGGTCCAAACTATTTCATGATGTTCTTTCTTCGCTCCATAGTGCTGTTTTACTGCTTTATCGTTAACTCTACGCATAATTCTTTCTATAGTGCCTTTTTCGACAAAATCTTCAGAAATGTCAGGATCAATTTCTACTTTAGCAAAGTTTTTGTTATCCTTCTTACTGAATTCGATTTTTTTAGTTAAAGGAAGTGTAAATTCTTCTAGAGGTTCTACTTCAATCTCTGTCTCAATGGTATATTTATTAAATTTGAAACCTCGCAATCCAACACGATACTTTCGTCCTATAATGTCTGCTAGTTGTTTTCGGATTCTAAGAATAGCAACATGAGGAGGAAGAGAGTTTACAGAAGCTATTACAAAACTAAGTTGATCATCTGATGTGTTGATATTTGTAATTGCAAATTCTCCGTCTTTACGGTTTTCTAAAGTTTTTTCTACGAATTGGTTGAAGAATTCTTTTAAATCTTCGGAGCTCTCAGCTGGGAGTGGATTACTCAAAGTGAAAGCAGCAGCTAAGTAGTGTTTCATTTTCTATTCAACAAGAGCAAATTAGTTATTAAATTTAACTTTTCCTAAGAATGATAAGAAAAAAGGAATGATAGAAGAAAAAAGAATGATATTAGTTGTTATTATTTTCTTCGATCTGAAGATATTCTTTCAAAATCATTCTCAACGATTGCATGGTTACTCTTGAATCTTCTACGATTTTTCCATCTGATATTCTGATATGCCTAAAACCAGGTCTAAGTAAAGAAAGATCATGTGAGCACATGATGAAGGTTGCATGATATTCTTCTACTGCATCAATTAAAACATCCATCAAAGCTCGAGCTAAATCTGAATCCATATTTGCTGTAGGTTCATCAGCTAGCAAAATTTGAGTCTTTCTACTAAGAGCTAAAGCTAAAGTTGCTCGTTGTTTCTCTCCTGCACTTAATTCGTCAGGATATGAATCCAGTTTGTGCACAATATGACATTCTTTTGCTACAGCTTCTCCCATTTTAGGATCATATTTCTTACCCAAGAAAAGGTAAGGAATTAACAAGTTATCTCTTAACTCAATTGGTTCAAATAAACTGTGATATTGAGTAATATAAGCTGTATTTGCTAATCTAAAATCAGATCTAGCTGTATCATCAGCATTGCTTATTTTAAATCCGTCTACGGTGATCTCTCCTTCATCAGGAGTAAGTAATCCAGCAATAAGATTCAACAGAGTGGTTTTTCCCACACCTGAAGGTCCAGAAATAAAAATAAAATCACCTTTCTTGATATTCAAATCTACACCTTTAATCACTGGATAATTCTTTCCAAAGATTCTATAACCTCTATGAACACCTTTTATTTTTACAATTGTTTTTGCTTTTTCACTGTGTTTGAATTCTCGTTCAAATAGATAATTAAGGTCTTCAAAAGATAATTCATCTACTTTATCAGAATACTCTCCAGGAGGTTGTTTCAGAATATTGTAAACCTCCTCTTTTGTAACTAAATCTGGATTCCACATCATAGCAAGCTTCTTGGAAGGATGAACATCAAATTCTGCTACATCTCTGATTGCAGCTGATGATTTGATTTTATCAGGTATCTGGATAAAATTGGAAGGATCTATATAAACAGTGTTCAGAACTGAAGCATCTTTTAAGAAATCTAATTGAGATTTATCAGCTTCATGTCCAACTCCTACTAGTCTACCATCTCTGATAAGGAAACTTTTCTTGAAAGCATTACGATATCGTACATCATGGGTTACTATCACCATGGTAGTTCCTAATTCTTCATTTACTTCTTTCAGGTTTTCAATAATTTCGAAAGTGTTGGTACTATCAAGTTGTCCTGTAGGTTCATCAGCCAGAATAAATTGAGGTTGTCGTGCAAGTGCAACTGCAACAGATAGTCTCATAGATTCACCACCACTGAGCTTCGCTGCTTTATTATTTTTAACGTGTTGAAGGTTAAATAGTGTCAGAAGCTCTTCCATTTCTTTTCTAGAAATTTCTCTTGGAGTGTGCTTCATCTTCATTGGCATAAGTAGATTATCTCTAGCAGTTAGGTTAGAAAAAAGGTTTTTACTAGTAAATTGGTTAACAAGCCCTATGTGGTCATATCTAAACTTTCTTCTTTCTTTTTCATTTAATCTATCTAGTTGTACACCACCAATAAGAATCAATCCACCTGTGGGAACATCTGTTCCAGAAAGTAGGTTGATTAAAGTGGTTTTTCCTGCTCCTGAAGGACCGATGATGGAGACTAACTCTCCGTCAGCTACATCCAAATCAAGTCCTCTGAGGGCTGAAACCTTATAATCAGTAGTTTTGTCATGATAAATCTTTATTAAGTCTAAGCATCTTATTCCCATTTTTATCACTCCAGGTTCCTTGGTAGATATTTCGCATAATTCGCTTTCATAGAGAAGTAGAATATGGTCATAAATAATAGTGGCGCTATAATATACGCAATTATTAGTGCAGCGATATTAAAATCTATCAAGTAATGAATACCTGCATAGAAGTAATTCTTAACTACTACATTAAACAGAACAATCAGACCAAAAGCTGCCCCGGTGCCTATTACAGCTCCTGGAACCACTCCTGCAAAGAATGTCTCTAGCATCGTTAATTTGATTATCCGTTTAGTAGATATTCCCATTTTCTTCAATCTGTCATTCTTATTTGTTCTCTGTTGTAAGATTTTCAAAGGATTGCTGATGCTTATGTATACAATTGCGATCAGACAGATTAATATTGAAAGAACAAATTCTGCTGCTATAATATTAAAGAATGGGAAGTTTTCAAATTTTATCTGTTCTATCTCTTCAGCTGAACTTTTTACTGTCAATCCAAGTGCATCTTGTATCTGCTCCTTGACTTGAGCGTCATCATATCCTTCACTCACTTTAATTAAAATTCTATCATTAACATTTTCTCCTGAAGGACCGGGATGAATTATTGGCTTGATTATTGCATAATTGCTTTCTGTCATTAACATAGCTGCAATTCTGGGGGTTTTTCCTGCAACATACTCTCCAACAGTGTAGAATACGGGTAAATATTCAAATTCTCCTTTAATAGTGTAAGTTGCAGATAATTGAGGAGCTACTTGTGTAAAAGTAAATGTACTTGCAAAATCTGCAAAATCTTTATCAAAGACATAAGTGACCATCATAGTACTATTTCCTTCTAATTGTGAGATACTATTGTCCCAATTTTTGAACATCCTACTAGGTGGTTTATATGACGTAGCCAAGTATTCCGTTATATTCTCAATAAGATAAACTTGAACAACATCATAATTTACCATTGCTCCTTCAATTTCTCTCACAAGTGCTGTACTTTCTACACCAGTTACATTCCTTAGTATAGGAAGCACTTCAGAGACATTCAAATTCAGCCAATTATTGATGTATAAATCAGCTCCATTGTAGAAATAAGTATCTTTATCAAAATTCAACTGCATAGAAGTTGGACTTATTATAGAGGGTAGCGTTATTCCTATAATGAGTAGAAATGCTAAATAGATATTTTTGAATAATTTAATGTCTGATCTTATTTCAATTAAACTAAATGTACTTAATGATTTTCTAATCCTCCAAGATATCTTACTTATCGCTATCATCAGTATAGAGAATAAGTCTTTAAGTAATAGTCCTAATCCTAAGAAGACTAGTAAAACTCCTAGACCTGCTAAATAGATGAAAATCATAAGTATAGATATACTAGAAGAATCTCCTATGTTTGCGTACAATAATTGGTACAATGCTAGAGATCCCCATGCAATTCCTCCTCCTGCTACAATAAAGATAATTGGAGGTAATCGTATCTGTTTGAATAAAGTAGCAATTCTTTGGGGAGTTTTCTGGAAACCTATTCTTTTTGTCTTAGACATTTTCCAAATTTTTGGTAGTGCTATAAAAATTAATCCAAGCAAAGTCACAGCAATTGCGACACCCACACCAGAAAATTTGAGAGCTGTTCGAGGTCCATTGAAGGTAATGAAAGAATCAACTCTTAGAAGAGCAGGAGATAAAGCTAAAGAGATTCCGAATCCTATACCGACAGCAAAGATGGATTCTATAAACTTAAGTCCGATGTAATTTGAAGCAATCCTCGTTGATTTTACACCTTTAGATTGGAAAATTTCAATCTCTTGCTCTAAACTTTGTGTATAAAGTTCGTTTGTCTCCGCAATCAGAAACATTGCAATGTAAATAATTGGCATGGCTAAAGTGAAAAACAAGAAAATTGAAGAATTGAGTCTAGGTTCAAGGATATCCAACATTGCTGATAACTCTCCTGAATAATCCCACTTTGAATTACGGTAAATAGGTTCAAAACTAAAATCTGTATCTTGCCTTCTTTTAAGATCAGCATTTTCTTGACTTAGCTGAGCAAGCTGATTTGGAGACATCTTACTGAAATCATATTTAAATTGAACACTTGTTTCAACAAACATATAGTACGGGTATAGCCCGTCAAGATTATCCCAAGCTAAATCTCCAAAAGCTACTATAGCTCCAAACCAACCTTGTAAAGAATCGACTAAATCCAAAGGTAAGTCATAATTTTCCCAGAAGTTTGTATAGTTGGATCCAGTTGGAAGATCATAAGCTCCAACGATTTTTAAAGTTACATTAGTGTCTCCAGGATTAGTATTATAAGAATTAATTTGTGATCCCCATAAGGTGAAACTATCATTCACATCCAAATCTAGTAGGCCATCTGTTTCAAGAAGCTCATTACTGACTATGACTTCTCCTTTAGCTTCTGGCATCCTTCCTGCTACAAGAAGCTCACTGATAGGAGCTGAGTAATTGTTTGATATACTGATGTAATTTTCGTTAAAATAATGGGTTCCATTTATGTTAGGATTATCAATAGTAACATAAAATGCTGACATATATTCAAAGTCGGAAATAATACTAGCTAAAACAGGATAATTCATATAAAATTCTGTCAAAACCTCTCCAATAGCTATTTTCTCAAAATTCTTTAATAAAGGATTTCTTGAACCAAAACTGGATGTATCATAATTTAATGACATGGTCATACTTGGTGTTCCATTATCTTGTAAATCTATTCTAGCTGAATACTCATTAAGTAAAACACCTTGTTTTGAACTATAAACTGTTGTACTTGTAATAACAATAACTGCAAATATAGTCATACCAATAAGATTCATCAAATGTCTCTTCTTATTAGTTTTAAAAAGCGTGAAAACAGCGGATGTAGAGTTAGATATCCAATACCATAAATTCGTAAATAAAAGAAATAATTTTGATTGATTTCCATTAAAGGAACGTTGAAAGAATTTTTTCAAATTGATATAACTGACTTTTACTCGTTTACGGAATATAACTAAAGTTATGCCTACAACAGCTAATATAGCTACTATGTAAACGCCAGCTGAAAGCCAGAAAATATATAGAGCGCTGTAAATATAGATCTGTGATACGTGTAAATCGAAGAATGATCCTAAATTGACAGCAGTTGAAACATAATAACCTATCAGATTATTTTTATTAAGTTTTACACCTTGAATCTCATCGTTTTCTACAGCTGTTGAGTGTACATAGATACGCTCACCTGTTAAGGTTTCTTGTAAACTGAACGAATGCAATTTGGTGTTTTTAGGAACGTTATAGATGTCAAATTTCTCTACTTCATATATTCCTGTGTAATTGTCTCTAATTATGGAAATTGTTGATTTCAATTTGTCTCCTTTGAAAAATTCATCATATTCTAAATATGGTACAGAACTAAAGATGTATTCCGTATAACCGTCTTTTTCTTGAATAGTAAAGCTATCATAATCAAAAATTCCAAAATTAACTGATGTAAAGTTATCGAAAGTTGTTGTCTCATATTCAGTGTATCTTAAGGTGTATAGGATTGAATTTCTTGCTAATGCAAGATTGAATACACCATCTTCAGTAACAAAGAAACGGGGATCAAATCCTCCTTCGTGTAAAACCATAGTATTAGTTATGTTAGATACTCCTGTAGTAGCATTAGCAGCTGTAGTGATGTAAAAATGGTCAGATACATATTGGTAAATGTATTGATAACCTGTATAGACCATACCATTTTGATAATACATTTCCAGCATATAGTCAAACTCCTCATCTGCAACCCAAGTTGTTCTAACTTCTTCTGTATACCATAGATTTGTTTCATTGTCTCTATAGATTTTATAGAACTGGTATGCTGTATCTGCGTTTTCTGAAGTCGGAGGGAAATTTTCTATAAATGTTAAGAACATATCAAAATGTGTGGGACCATCTTGAAAGACTCTAATATGCGGGTAATTAGCTCTAGAGTTATATTCATAAAACTCAAAATCAGTTCCTCCATCTTCAGGTGTCCAAGTATACATACGGAAGAAAGTTATATCATAGAAAGCATGATAAGCGTAGAGTAGAGCAATACCACCTTCTACTTCATAAACTTCAAAAAAGTCTAGAGGATATCTTTCTACTATAACTAAATCAGACTCGTCATTAACTACATGAATTATTTTAAACGTATCATTGTCATATGTTATCTTAGCGAAAAAATGAAAATTATCAAATTCGTCAAATATCATCCTAGTTTCTATATTTTCTTCCTCCCCAGTTCTTTCTGTAAGTAGAAATAGTTTTTCACTTGAATCACTAGTTGCAGCTCTAGTATTTTTTACAAGAAAAATCGAACTAGTAATAAATAACATGATGATTGTAACTACTGTAATTTTCTTTTTTATGTTCATTAGACTTCCCAGCTTATCAGCATTTATATCTTTATTGCTGATACTTTTGTTTAGATTTTTAACTAAAATACTTTAAAAGTTTACTCTGAGAATGTATTCTGATGTTTTTCTTCTAGTTTCAGCCTTCCTAATAAACAAATGACCATTTTGTAATTTGAGCTCTTGTAACGTTTTATAATAATATTGAGAATAGAATTCTCAGATTAGGGAAAATGCTTTCTTATCGTAAAGCTTGGTTTTGAAAAGTTTAAATAGGATTTAACGAGCAAGTAAGGTAGTTAGAACAAATTCCTTTATAAGAGGTTTATTTCTTGCAACAAACAGATGAAAAACTTGAGCTTACTGAAACAGGAAGAAAAAGAGTAGTGTGGACTAAAAAGCGTATTTTTATGGTAACTCTTTTTACTCTTTTAGTACTCATCTCTATTGCAATTCTAGTTGTTTCTATTGTGAAGAAAACCTTCCTATTTGAATTGGTCAGAGATTACTTCCTTTTACCACTTGAAAAGATAGGTTATTGGTCAATTTTGCTTTTCTTAGTTCTCATGGTAATTCAAAGTCTTATAGTACCTATCCCCTCTGAGCTAGTTCTTCTCTCTGGAGGAATGTTATATGGCTCATGGTTAGGAACATGGGGAGTAGTGTTAGGAGTAGCTTTGGGAGTTGTAGGTTCTGTATTAAGTGGTGCAGTTACCTATTACATTGCGAACAAAGGAGGAAGACCAATTCTTGAAGTAACTGGAGAACATATGAAGCTTGCAGATAAATTTGTGTTTGCTATGGATTTGTGGATCGAAAAATGGGGAATCTGGGCTATAATAGTAGGAAGAGCTGTTCCTGTTGTGATGTTTGATCCTATTTCATATGCTGCTGGAATATCTAATGTCAAGTGGAAAATGTATAATATAGCTACAGCAATCGGTTCCATACCTAGATCAATCTTTTATGCTGTTATTGGCTATCAAATGGTAACTGGTCCGGGAGGAATAGATATACATAATCTTACTCCTGAACAATTAGATGCAGCAGCAGGACAATTCAATCTTATATTCTATATCATTTTTGGTGTTTTAATTATAATGTTTATTGGGGCTACATTGATTGCCAACAGAATACAAAGGAAAAGAGAAACTGAAAAAATAACTCCACCTCATAAGAACGAAACTGAAGCTGAAGAAATATCAGAGGAAATCATAGAAAATGATATTTCTTAATATTCTTCATCTAAGTTGACAATATTTTGAACTGATTCTCCTCTAATAAACCTATTAACATTATTGTATAATTCTTTTCTAAAATCACTAAATGAGATGTCCGAAACCCAAGCTCTGTGAGCACTCATGATAATGTTATCTAATTCTTGAAATGGGTAATCTGAAGGATAACAAGGGATTGGGTCTTGTTTTTGTTCTCCTCCTCCTCTATTTATGGGATAATTGTACCACACATCAATTGCTGCTCGTTTTATTTTATTTTCTTTCAAAGCTTCATAGAGTGCTTTATCATTGATCGTTCCACCTCTACCAACATTTATGATAATGATGTTAGTTTTCATAACCTCAAATTCTTCTTTATCTAGAAAATTTGTTGTTTTTGAAGTAAGTGGTAGACTATTGAAAATAAAATCAGCTTGTTTTAAAGCTTCTTCTTTATTCTCTGGAAGAAAAACTTTTACTTCGGGATCATCACATTGTTCTGTTCTTTTTATTGCTAGGTATTTCATATCAAAAGGTTTACAGAACTTTTTGAAATATTTAGCAATATTACCAAATCCAAGAAATAGAACTGTCTTGTTTAATAAAGATACAGAAGTACCTACCTGAGGATCCCAAATACCTTTTCGTAATAACCTATCGCTTGTATGCAAATTTTTAGAAGCTGAATGAAGCATTGAAAAACCGTGTTCAGCAATTATGAATGCATGAGCATGAGAATTACAGAAAAGAACTCCGTTTTCTTTGAAAAACTGAAGATTATGCCTATTTACTCCTGTTCCAAAAATCTGTTGCATTTTTAGGTGTTTTGTTTTATTTAGTTGCTCATCAGTTAGTCTCCCGCCGATGACAATTTCTGTTTTCTCGAGTGCAATATCTTTCGCATCACCGTTTAAATCATGAAAGAATGAGATCTTTGATGATCTATCCAAAATCCTTTTAGCATCTTCTTTCTCTTCTTCTGAAAGATTTCCAAGAATTAATATGTTCATAATGATGAAATTCAAAGGAATCTTAAAGATTTTTTGTTCAATCAAAATTCTCGAATAACAAAATAAAATTCAAATAGTACAAGTACTAAAACTAATTATACTATGAGCGAGAATACTGATACCTCTGATATGCATGCTTTGATAAAGCAGCTAAAATATAGCTCTATTCCTCTACAGAGAGAAAGAGCTGCATATATTCTCGCTAATTTCCGCCATTCTAAAGCTTTAGAAGCTTTATTGAATGCTCAACTTCAAGATCCTAATCCAAAAGTTAGAGACGCAGCATCACAAGCTTTAGCTTCTCTTATAACTTCAGATGATTTTGATGAAGGGATTGTGGAAGAACTTAAAGATGAAAATGGGCATATTAATCCCAGTTTAGGAAGCGATTTGTTTAATCTTTCTAAAGAATTCGAAATAATTAGAAAAGGAATGAAAAAGGTCAAATTCAATCTAAACGATTCCATTGAGTTAAGACAATTATTCAACGCTGTTGAGAAAGATAGACATCTCAAAAAACAACCAACTGCAAAAAGCTTGATTAATTCCATTCTTCTTCTTCCTATAGATAATCCAGATATGGGGAGAGATGTAGCTATAGCTTTAGGTGAAATATTACGAGTAAGTTCTGAAGAGTCTGAACGACTTACAGCAATTGGTTGTCTGAATAACATTATTACTAATATTGACAAATATACACCATACTTTGGAATAGCAGAAGCTTATATCATGATTTTCAAAGCTTCTGACGATCCAGAAATGAGAATTACAGCTTTCAAATGCTTAGAAGAATTAATTGTCAAGAAAAAATCCTTAGCAAAACTCAATCAATACACTATCGATATAGTTAAGCTCCTTAAATTCTCATATGACCAAAAAATACGAGAGATTGCTCTTTTTGCATATCCTGATTTGGTTCTTTCAAAGGAAGAAAAAATCCCCTATCTCATCGATTTAATTGTGGGAGTAGTCAGAGCAACATATGAAGATAGACTCAGAGAAATGGGTTTGAAAGCTCTAGAAGCGATTATAATCCGTGATTACTTATCTGATCTAAACGTCCAAAGAATAATTAAGATACTCAAATCTCATCATTCAAAAAATGTTAGAATCAGAGCAATTGAACTTTTTACACAGATAATCTACCAATCAATACCAGATATTGCTGAAACCTCTGTTGTTACTCTAATGCAAATTGTACTCAATACGAAAGAAGAAAATATCTGTTATACTGCTCTTCAAAATGTTGAAAAATATACTTTCATGTCACTTGAAACTGATCTTGTTGTAAGAATTTTAAGAACAGTTGGTGAGATTACCGTTAAATCTTATCATCCTTTCCTAGCTTTTCGAGCTTACAATATATTGGAAAGTATAATTCTCAATAGCCCGAATAAGTTATCTGAAGATTTTGCTGAGACATTTATTGATTGTTTAAAATTACACAAAGATATAGGAGTAATTGAACAAATTCTTCTAACTTACACAGCTTTAATTACCCATCGTAATCTCATTCCAAAAGATGTTAAACAATATATTAAAACAATACTTTATGTTACAACTGATCCAGAAATATTAGAAGGATTAGTAAATATTTTTAAAGAATTAATGATATCAGACGAAAGAGTCATTCCTGAAAAAGTAGTTAACAAACTTATGGAAATAGTTAGTAAAACTGTTGTAAAAGAAGATATATTCTTACTTCTAACCCAGTTGGTAGTTGAAGAGTTCTTCTAAATTTCAGACATAGAACAAGATCTGAGAAAAACAGATTAAAGCAGTAACTAATATAATTTCCCACCAATCAAATTTGAATTGTCTGATAACATCTCTGAATAGGAATGGAGAGATAACAGAAATAAGTAGAAAGAACGTTCCAGGGAAGTAAAGATAAACGACATGGTTTCTATAGGATATGGAGTAGTTGAACATCAGACCAAAGAATACAGAGATAGTGATAAAATCAATAATTGTATAAATCAGAAAGGGCAATCTGATCTTTTTATGAACATCCATTTTATAAGCTAAAAATATCATGGGTATATAGAAGAAAAAGATATCAGTATAGAAATCAGTAGTTTGAAGCATCTTAAGCTTGAACATATCTTGAAATGCGAATTCATCAAAACTTTCGAATGGAACTATTGGAAATCCAACTGCTATCCTACTTGGCCATAGGAAGTAAACTGTATCGATGTAAAGCATATCTAGAAAGATGTGCATAGCAATACCAACAAATAAACCAAGAGCAAAACCAGTAGAATCATAATTGTATTTCTCTTTAATCCGAGGTATTAAACCTACAAAAAAGATGAGGAGAGGAATAGCAATGACAAAGATTAAACTATGAGTAAAAGATCTGTGAATTGCTTCAACTGCTGCTTCAGCTTTTGTAACAGCTTCAGCGGTACCACTGCTACGAATAATTAAGTAGGCTACAGCTGCTACTACAATATCGATGTCAGGTAAAATTGCACCTAAAACTGCAGCTAATTTGAACTCTTTTCTTTTAGATAAACTTGCAATTAAGAGTCCAGAAAGAAGATGAATACCGCCTTGCACGTCACTTTAATAGTTGATTTGAGTATATAATGTTTCTGCATGTTATATACCTAATAAGCAGTAATTCTCTCAATAGATTTGCTAATTTGATTAATGATAGTTTTTGCATCATCTTCTTGTATATCGCCATGTACAAAAACACGGCATGAAGGAAAAATGGAGATTTTATGACCTGTCTCATCATCTTGCAAGACCAGCATGACTCTGGTTTCGCGTAGAAGCTTGTAAGACTTTAGATTTTCAAGAAGTTCGCTCTTTAAATCTTTTAGAGAAATGTTGTGAAATTCTTCAGGAATTCCTTCGAATCCTTTCTTTTTCTTACAAGGTTCAATGGTATCGTAAATCATCTAGTTGAAAGAACTATTCTACCTATTTTTAATTTTCGAATTAATACAGAAAAGAAGAATCAATGAATAGAAGCTTTCTTCTGAATAATACTTAAAAATGTTTAAAAAATTGATTTTCTATGAATGGAACACTTCTTAGAATCAATCTTTCAACCGGAAAAATCTCTAAAGAGGAAATTCCGGAAGAAGTTCACAACAAGTATATAGGCGGAACAGGATATATAGCCTACTATCTCTATAAAGAACTAGATCCTAAAACTGGACCTCTTTCACCAAATAATAAAATTATTCTCGCGACTGGGCCAGCACAAGGCACAAAAATTCCTATTACAGGAAGATATGTCGTAGGAGCACTTAGCCCTCTAACTAATCATTTTATCGACAGTCATGTAGGAGGATTTTTAGGACCTGAGTTACGCTTTGCAGGATATGATTTAATTATTATTGAAGGGAAAGCAAGAAATCCTGTTTATGTGTCTATCAAGGATGATCAAGTGAAAATTAAAGATGCGAGTCATCTCTGGGGCAATACCTCTTATAACGTTGAAATAAAAATCAGAGAAGATGAAAAAGAACCAAAGATGAGAGTTATATGTATAGGTCCTGCTGGGGAAAATCTTGTTGCTATTTCTTGTCCCACCTCTGATGGTCATCTTAAACCTGGTAGAGGAGGATTGGTAG
>CAZJUB010000032.1:0-28681 GCA_964549075.1 uncultured archaeon
ATCTAAGAGGTCTTTATCAACCACCAAATGAAATGTATCATAGTTATTCATAACAAAGGCTAATTTAGCTGGTTTATCGGGAATTACTTCTTTTTCTAGAGATACTTTTGGAGGTAATTTGTTTTTTACCAGTATATAACTAGCACACGCTTCTGAAATAAGTTTACTTATCTCTTTTTTATTCATAGGTTGATACTTTTGACCATCAACAATACCATAAGTGGTTTGAATCACTGTTCTATTAAGATCATCTATGTATTCTTTTTCTTTGATAACAACAAATGAACCATCTGGAATTTCATCTTTTATATTATAGATTTTGAAATTTTCTTGATCGATATAATATCCCCATTCAGTCTCTGAATCTAATTCCATCTTCATAATTAATCAACATAAATGTTAAAACAGTAATTTTATAACTTTTTTGGAGAAATAAAAAAAAGAGGGATTTTATCCTCCAGGAGTCCCATGAGTAAAAGCATCTGACCACATGTGATCCCAGATGTCTTCCTCGATGAGAGTTTCTTTTTGAACAACTGTTTTATAAAGCCACCTTAACAACTCATGATGTCTGAGTTCATCTTCATAGATAGCCTTAATCACGATCTTTTCTTTTGCATCTACACAGCACTTACTATCAAGATAATTCCGATATTGTTTCACTGCTTGAGCTTCAAGCTCCATATGCTCTTGTATCGCTTCAGCTATTTCAGCTGAAACTTCCTCGTCAATAGCGGGTGTTGGTCCTTTAATTCTTTTAAGCAAAGCTTGAAGCATTGTTTCATGTTTTTGCGAATCAATTGCAACAGCTAAGATCATTTCTCTAACTAGTGGATTTAAAACTCCTTTAACAGCTTTTTGAGCTGTTGCTATAATTTTCTCTTCAACCTTTATTTGGTTGCTATAAAATTCTATTCGTTCCTCTTTACTCATTAAAGAACACCTGATTATTTGGTTTTTTAAATAGAATATATTTAAATCTTTACAAGAATCAAGTATTTCTTAAGCTAATTTAGATGAGAAAATCTTTTTAATTTCAAATTGTCTCGACATTTCATGCAATTAGCTATTAGTGTGCTATTAATCTTATTACCGTTTGCAATAGGTATAATATTACTAATATTCTTCAAATTAAAAGCTGACTTCGTTGGAACAATTTTATTTATCTTAATGTTAATAATAGGTATTTATGCTTTCAAAACAGATTGGAGAGTTGCTTCTCTAGCATCCTTAGCTGGAATAGTCAAATCATTTCCTATTTCCTTGATGGTATTAACATCCATTTTAATGATTACTTATCAACAGAAAACTGGCTCATTAGATAAAATAGTTGTAGCTTTTAAGAAAATAGGAGGTGGGAACAAAGCTTTTCAAATTATGATTATAAACCTAGCAATTGGTTGTTTCTTAGTAGCAATTGGAGCAACACCAGTTACTATGTTACCACCAGTGTTAATGGCAATGGGATATTCAGCTTTTGCTTCTGTAGCTTTACCAGCAATAGGTTACGATCCTTTAACAACATATGCCTTACTTGCTGTCCCAGCAGAATTTTTTTCGTTTTTTATGAAGGATACATTAATAGTATCAAATATTGCAGATTTAGCATGGTTAGGGAAAAATTCAATAGAACCTCAACTTTTAGCTTCTGGTATCGCTTTCTCTTTTTATATGCCTTTAGTTACTCTAGGTATTGCTTTTGGAATGCTATGGATAGGAGGTGGAAAAAAACTTCTATTTAGTAAAGATGGATTGATTTTTGGATTAACAGGTGGTTTGACTTGTGGAGGAACAGCTATTCTTGCTAACTTCTTAGGTATGGTAAAACTCACAGGTGTAATAGCTGGGATTATCACAGCTTTAGCTTTGATTTTAGTCGCTAAAATTAAGAAGATAAATATAATCGATGATAGCACACTTACAGATGAAGAAAGGAAAACTGATCAAGAAATGCCTTTGTGGAGAGCACTTACTCCTTGGATTTTTTTGATTCTCTTTGTGAGTATAATAAATTTTGTTCCAGCAATTTACAAGCTTTTTAATGAAAAGTTACTCTTTACAATTACAATAGGAGAAAAAATTCACACTAAATTCCTCTCACAAGCATATTTCTGGGTTTTAATTGCTACATTATGTTCTATTCCATTTCTCGGATTAAAGAAAAATAAAGCTGTAGAGACGATTAAAATATGGGGAAGAAGGTCATTAAGACCAGTATATGCAGCAGCAATCTATTTCGCAATAGCTTACATAATGTTATACTCTGGGACTAATATCATAAATGGGATTTGGATCAGATATGACTGGAATTATATGATAAACTCATTAGCTTCAGCTGCGAGCTATGTTTTCCGAGGTTATTATCCACTAATAGTTCCATTTATAGGTTTATTTGGAGGTTTCATTAGTGGCTCTGAAACCTCAGCAATAGCAATGTTTACGACGTTCCATGAACAAACAGCTATCAAATTAGGAATGAATGCAATTGCAGTTGGAACTGCAAATGGAGTGGGTGGTGGTCTAGCTTCGGTTTTATCACCAGCAAAAATACAAAATGCAGCTGCGGTTATAGACAAGGTAGGTATTGAAGGAGAGGTAATTAGGAAAACTGGACCTATAGCTTTGTTAATGACTCTCTCAGTTTCAGCTATATGTCTTTGTTGGGCAAATAGTTTCAATTGGTGGCAATGGATGTCAGTGTTTGCAATATACTTAGTTATAATTGGAGCTATTATCGCACTAATCTATTTTAGAAAAGATAAAACTAAGAAATAAAGGATTAACGTTGAAAAGGTGAAACACCTTTAATCCAGCCATAGACTAGAGTAACTATCAAAAGAATTGCTAGCACAACTGCTATGGTACCACCAAAATATGCTAATGGAGCAGAAATTAAAATCATTCCAGCTTTTATATCATCTAAAGGTAGAATTGTAAAATAAAGAATACCTGCAGAAAGACTAAGTACTGTTGCAAGTAAGGAAATGATTCCAGTAGCATAGCTTAGAAAAATAAATTTTAGGATAGTATTTGCTAATGAAAAAACAAAAACCGCTATAATTCCAGCAACAAAGAAAAACGCCCATATTTTTGCTGTTGATTTTTCACGTAGAGCTAAACCAATAAAAACTACTGCAATTATACCTAGAAATCCTATGCAAAAAGTGATAATATTTGTTGTGTGAATAATTTGATTATAAATAGGTGTGAAAAAAACATTGTTCAAATAATCAATTATTAGTGAAGAGGAAAATACAGTTCCTGAAACACCAGTCTGGATAGTTACTAAGTCAACCAAAAATGAATCAATAAATAGGAGAACTGCACTGATGGCCCAAGAAACTCCCGTAAATACACCTAAAATCATTTTTGATCTAGGTTTTTCGGAATCTATAGAAAAAAATCGTTTTGATTGCTTAAACATTCCCATGACATAATTTGAAAGAAACCTACTATAAAATCTTTATGTAAAAAATTGATTTTTCGAAGAGTTAGTTATGACTTAGAAAGATAAAAAAAGAGTTTGTATTGAAGTTAAATTCAAGAAAGTACTACTTTATTCAAATTCTAGCATTTTTATTTCATAAGCATTAAAAGCTATTTCTATTTGACCTTCTTTTATATTGCTTTCTGATTTTATTATTCGATCGTAAGTGATTTCTCTACAGATAGTAAATCTAGGATCGATTTGAAAAGTTGTTGTTTCATAAACAGTATTAAGATTGAAGATAGTAATGAGTAACTTTCCATTTCTTTTTCTAATTGAAGAGATTCTTAACCAAGGATTATTGGTGAAAAACAATTTTTGAGAAGCTTCTTGAATTTTTTTTGTATCGCGCAAAAGAAATGATTTAGTTCCTAGAGAAAAAACTTCAGCATAATTATCGCAAAGATACATTGGATCTCTCTTTGAATGTATAAGAATACTATATTCAAACAAATACTCTTTATTGAACACTTGAGCGCCAGGAGTTTCAAGAAAAGGTCCTGCATGGAGTGGGCGTTCATCAAAATCCATTCTTGAGAGATATCCAATAGACCTTACAAGTGTTAGCGCTAAGCGACAACCTTCGACTAATTCTACTTCAGGTAGACCTTTGTTCATTAGTGTTATAGACGATTGTTTCATTGTATCATTGATTCTAATATAACGTTTTTGAGCTTGAATTCCAGACGGAGCCTCTACAAAAGTTTTATCTCCATATTGAGTACTATTTCTTTTAATAGTTCCAAAATGTGTTGATGTTTGTGTTTCAAAAGAATTAAATGGTAAATCAAAGCATATTCGCAATCTGTGATCTTTTGCTGTGTTTGTCAACTTTGTTTTAAATTCTATAAGTGGTATTTCTTTATAAAATCTAAATAAAGTCTCAACTGGAATTTCAACCTTACCAATTCTCTTATTTCTATCTTCACTTAAACATTCAAAAACCTCAAGATTACATGTTTGTTTAATATCAAAATATATAGAACCTTCTGAGACAATTTCTCTCTTAACATTCCTTACTTTCACACTTTCTGGGCCAATTCTACCGAAGGTATACTCATCCCCTTTATCTCCCCAATCTTCAAAGTTATGAAGAGAATCATAGCCAATATTCTTTATTTTATCATAGTAATCAAAGGTTCCATCATTGTTGAAAGATACCTCATAATATTTATTGGAAACCGTGTTTTTCGAAACTGTGAATTCTGAATCAGATATTTCTAGAGCTGAAGAAGTAAATTCAAATTTGTTAAAATTCCAAGGAGATAATGTTGCCAAAGCTGTGTATTTCTGTTTTGTTCCTAAAGAAGCTTTTACATGAAATTTCTTGAATTTTTTACTTTCAATTAATTCAATTGCTCTTTTCTTTAATTCTTCAACATCAAAATCTCCAATTGGTACTTTTCCGCAAATCAATGTTACATTACATATACCTGATTCTAAGTCTTCTATCATTATCTGTTCGTTTATATAAAAATCTGTTATTTTCCTTCCTGGAAGAAGTTTTAATCCTGCTTTAAGCATTATTGGAGAAAAACTATTTTCGAATAAAACATCCTCAGAAGAGCTTTCAGTTTGAACTGGAAAAATTTGACCTTGATTATTTTTGATTCCAGTTATTGTAGTTTTGGCATCATATTCAAATGCTATTAAAGTTGGAATATCTAAAGCATTTGAAGGATTATAAACAAGAAGTGAAGGAGAGCTATTTTCTTCTTTATACTCCTCAATTTCCTCTTTTAACTCTTCATATTGTGATTTTGCAATACTTTCAGCCCATGAAAATCGTGATATCATTTCATTATGAGTTTGATCAACTGAACATCCACATATTCCATCATGGGTATGATTCTTAACCAACCATTTCCACGCTAAGGACATATAACTATCTGGATAATCTCTATTACTGAAAATCCAAAAATGTGTTAACAACGGCTCCGTAAAGGATATTAGTAGATCTTCTATTTTCTGATTCCATTGTTTAATCCAGATTCTTGTTGAATAAGTATCTTGTAAGAGGGGTGCTCTAGCTGAAGAACGAAATTCACCGATGTATTCAGGAGGATTGTAAGATTTACTTACAATTGTATTTCTCAATTTAGTAACATATTGGTCAAGTGTACCAAAATCCACATCAAGCTGTTCGATATCCATCAATTTGATAAATGGAATAATTTTTGGATTAGGAAATTGATGATCTGTACCATACATGAGTAGATAGTGTGGAAGTGGAGAAAAAGGTCTTAACTCTTCAACTTTATCTTTAATTGCTTGGATGAGATTCTCTTCCCCTTCAGGTAAGTCTGCAGCATTACCGTACCCAAAAGGCAGATATACACCCAATATACTTTTCTGTGCATTAAACTCACTTTTCCAAGTGAAAGGAACTGTAGTTATTTCAATACCTACACCTCGCCATAATACAGCTGTATTGAATTTAGTAAGATTTGATAAGATTTGGGGTATAGCTCTAGTGTGTCCGAATTGATCAGGTAAATATGCAATAGGCATTAACGGGATACCAAATTCTTTAGCTAAATCTAAACTAATTTCTAAATTCCTGATAAAACTTTCTGCACCAATCAACCATTCATCTGGAAGCAAATACCAAGGTCCTACTGAAATCTTTTTTTCTTGAATAAGCTTCATCAACCGCTCTTTATTTTCTGGTTTAATCTCTAAATAATCTTCTAGAACTATTGTCTGTCCATCTAACATGAAGGGAAATTCATGATTTTCAGTTATATCCATCACATGATCAATAAGCTTAACTAGTTTTGACCTGAAGAATTGAAAAGGCAAATACCATTCTCGATCCCAATGAGTATGAGGAACAATTGTAACATCTAATTTTTCTTCAACCATATTATCACTCGATAAGATTATGAGATTTTAAATTTGATGTATATTTTTGTTTCGTTCTCTCCTCAAAAATCTTATAGTCAAGTAAATAAAACATCAATCAGAAATATTTGCAGGAAATTTAAATGAGAAGAAAAGAAGATGATAGCAATTTTGATGGCATTTCTTCTCGATTCAACACTAATTATATCCAAAGAGAACAAAACATTTCAAGTAAAGTAGCAAGTAAATTTGACATTACAAAAAAGGAATTGATTATTCTTCTTCTATCTCTTTCTATTATTATCACTTTCTATTTAATATATATTAGTAAAACTGATTTAGTAGATTATGATGAAGGGGTATATCTTCTTTCAAGTCATCTATATGTAAATAATTTCAAACTTTACTCACAGATTTTTATATCACAAACTCCTTTATTATTCGAATTTGTAAAGATAACAAATCTCTATGTATCTAATCTCTTGATAGCAGGAAGAATAACAGTAGTTCTTTTTTCTAGTATTGGATTTATAGGGACGTCTTTATGCTGTTTAATTATAGTAAAAAATAAAATCAGAAATCAGAAAGTACAATTAATATCTGAAAGCAAAGCATGGTTAGTTATCCCTTTGAGTATGGTACTTCTTGGATTCTTTTCTAAATATTGGATTTACCATGCTAGAGTTATCATGCCTAATGTCCCTCAAGCTAGTTTTTCAATATTAAGCTTATGGTTTTTTTATCAATCAATTAAAACCATTAATCTATCAGTTTGGGAATTTTTAGCTGGGATGAGCTTAAGTCTTGGATTACTGTTTAAACTATTTGGAGTAATTCCTATTCTATTTATTTTCTTATATTATCTCTTTTCAAAAAACAAGAAAAAGAAAACAATTTTATTTTTAGTAGGTTTAATTCTTCCATTGTTCTTTTTGTTCAAGTATAACTTGGTTGAGTTTTTTAATCAGGCCGTACTCTTTCATACCGAGAAAAATAGAAGTTTTATGTCTATTTTTTATGGATTTGAAGACTTAATAAATTGGTTCCAAACAGATATAGTAATCTTTGCGTTAGCAATTCTTGCAATAATACCTATTCTTAATTCTAAAAACAGATTTGAGATAATCGCACTTGTCTGGACCATCTATAATATTATTGTTTTAAGTTTATATTCACCAATTTATGAACAACATTATGTTCATATAATTCCAGCTATGGTGGTTATAGCAACAATTTCATTATTTAATATACTAAATTATTTGAAAAGATTCTTTGATCAGTTAAAGGCTAAGATAACAAATAGGAGTGTTTTTCTTAATTCGATTGTATCTAAGATTTATAATTTTACTAGAAAAATTACTCTGAATAATATATTAAAAACTACATTTGTTCTAGTTGTTATTTTTGGTACTACTTCTCCAATCTATTTCAACTACATCGATACTTCAACGTCAAATGAAAAATACCTTCTAACAGCAGATTTTATAGCAATCTTAGTACAACCTGATGAATTCTTTCTTACAGACAGTCCTTCAGTAGCTTATTTTTCTAATCGAAATATTGTTCCACAACTTGTTGATATTAGTAATCAGAGAATTTCTTCTGGGAGCCTAAAACCTGTGCAACTGATGAAATATGTATTTGAATATAATATTTCTGTCGTATTGTACTATGCTGAACGTTTAGTTAAGATAGAAGAATGGAATTCTTTTGTATTAAATGAGTTTAAATTGTCTTACTATTATAATTCGACAACTCAATCGTGGTTACCTGCAACAATAGAAATGAAAAGTATTTCTCAAATAGAAAATTTTCAAATCTGGACTAAGTAAAAATTAGCTTTGTCTGATCAAATCTTTTGCAGCTTGAATAAGTTTAGGTGCAGTTGTTGACCCAATACCCTTTATCTTAACTAAATCTTCTACTTTTGCTATAGAAAGATCTACTGCAGTATTATATCCTGAAGCTTTTAAAACAGCAGCTTTTTGCCCAACACCTTTCACTTTCTCAATGGGGATATTGGATATCTTCTTCTTTGTTTCTTTATCTGAAGCAGGTACAGTTTTTAACTGAGAGTATTCCATAATCCCTCTAAATTTTCCAAGATTATTGATACGTATATCTTTATCCCTCTTGTTTAAATGCTTCACAGATTTTAATATTTCCTCACTTCTGGAGATCATTTTAATAAATTCATTTTGTTCCTTTTGAGATGAATCATAAAGAAGACCCAATCCATTTATGGCTTCTAAAAAGATAATAGTAGAATCAACAACCAATAATGGATTTGAAAGTTTCATACTTTTACGAAAAGCTGTCTTAGCTAACAGAACACTTTTCTCGAAGTCTCGTACTTTTATCATAATTTTGCAATTTACTAACATTGCAGCTAATTTTTCTACATCGGTAAGTTCTACTCTCTTCTCAATTTGATTCAATTCTTGAATAGCTTCATTATGTTTACCTTGTTCAAGTAATTCTTCAGCTATCCTTAAGTTGTCCAAATATATACCAAACATATTATCTACTCCAAATAAAGAAACAAGATACAGTTTTCTCTGTAGAATTATGTATGGTTTTATAGCTAATAAATCTTAGGTAATCTGTAATTAAGAATACTCGAATAAAGTAACTAAATTTCTATGTATAGAAACTATCATCATTTTCTTCAGATTCTGATAAATTAAAATTAAAGAATAAAAAAAGAGAGGTTTTACCTCTTTCTTCTAATTATAAAAACTATAGCAAAAAAACTTAATCCTAAAATACTGAAAGCCCAGCTATAAGGAAGAACTCTACCAGCTGTTAGTTTCAGCCAAAAGTTACTATGACCAACATCATCATTAGTCAAAGTACTATTAACATATTCCTTTTCATCCCAACTGATAAACGAATAAGCTTCTTCTAGCAAACCAGTCATTTTATTTGTCTTGGTATATACAGTAGCTTCAAGTATATCTATAGTTAAAGTTCCATCTGTTTGTTCTGTATGATCATAGTAATTCACATATAGGTAATCAGTAAAAATATCTCCTGATAAATCAAAGTCTTGAGAAATTGTTCCTTCACTTATGACAGTTGAACTTGGATAAGTTGATGTGTAGTTATTTGTACTATTTTCTCCATTTCCTTCTACTTGATCCCAGATAAGATCATAGATATTGTAAGAATCTGTAGCATTTGTGTAGGTGACTGGATAGACTAACGGAATATCTGAACCATAATCATAAGCATAATATGTCCAAATGAATCCTAGACCCCACAAATCAGAAGCAGATGCTTGATTATTGTTAAGCAACAATTCATACCATGTCTCGTTTGTTTCGTCTGGATCAGCTATTACTTTAAGAGTAATTGTATCACTTTCTTTGATTTGGTTTGTACCAATATAGAAATCTGTAGAAACTTCATAAAAATCACCTACGATATCTAATGTTTTCACTTGCCATTGAAATGATTTGCCTGGTACAATCTCATTAGAATATGTAAATTCATCCAGAGCAAGTACATGGAAATTTTGACTCATTATAGTTGAGAATAAAAATAAAAATGCCAGAACCACAAAAATTTTCTTAGTTTTCATTTTTTGCACCTAAAATTTGATTTTCAAATCTATTCTAGCAATGGATTCTTGACATATAAGCATTTGCAGAAAGGCTAAAGGGAAAGAAAGAGGACTGATTTACTCTATATCTTCTAAATCTTTCGTAATTTCCGGTAATTTACGTGGCCACCAGTTCCAACGAGAAGCAAGACTCATTATTGCTGGTACCAAGATTGTTATAATGATGAATGTATCAACCAATACAGCGAGAGTTAGAATAAATCCAAATTCATTAAGTATCATTGTACTACTAAACAACATTCCTCCAAAAGCTATAGCCATGATAACTCCAGCCATGGATATGATACCTCCAGTTCGATATAAGCCTTTAATGACAGAAGCTTTCTCACTATAACCATTATTTCGATACTCTGAAATTCTGGAGAGAAGGAATATATCATAATCCAGGCCTAATCCAATGAGAATGCTAAAACTCATGACAGGTGTAGCCCAATAGAGTGCATTTATGTCTCGAAGTGCAGGTATGATGCCATCTACTATACCTACATCAAAGATCAGAGAAGCTATCCCATAAATCCAAGAAAGTGTTAAACCAATTGTTATGATTAGTCTTAATGGCATAAAAACTGACTTGAACATAATAGCGATAAGAACATAGACTATTATGACTATAATGCCGATCATTAAAGGAAACATACTGTAAACAGTATCAACTGAATCAACTACTTCTGGAGTATCTCCAGCTAAATAAAATCCATAATCAGAATTAGCATTAAACTCATGTAGAATGATTCTTGTTTCTTTTATCCAATCCTCTATATAACTACCAAATGGATCAAAACTTGGTTGTATTTCCACTAATACTGTTGAGTTATCAGCATTTGTATATCTTCCAAGTACCATCTCACGATAAAGAATCGCAGTAGTTTCATTATATGAAGGATGAGCTGGATTGAGCCAATCTTCTACAAATACAAAGGGGATAGCAGAACCTCCTCCCCAGAAGATACTAGTAAAAGATTCAGAGCTTATATTCGTATTCGTAACAATATCAATGATTAGCTCTTGACCTGTCGTAAAGAAATCTTGTGTAAAAATACCATTACTTTGATTACTCGCAATAATGATGTACATAGGAGCTAACATTCCTGGTTGGAAATCCTCTTTAAGCATGCCATATGCTTCTGTTGAAGTTGCATTTCTTGGTAAAATATGATTTTCCGCGATAGATGTGCCCATCTTCAGCATTTGAATTGAAATAGGTATAGCTGCCACAAGGGTTATTATGATAACAAGTACAGAGTATTTTGTTGCAAGTTTCCCTATTTTATACCATATACTTTTTAGTTGATTATTTAATTCAATTTTTTTACGCTCTTCTTCAGTTTTTGGTCTTTCTTCTTGTTTCTTCTTTAACAAACGGAATTTTGAGAAAAACTTCCCAAACAACAAGAGAATTGAAGGTATTAGTGTGAGATTTGCCAATAATGTAGTTGTGATACATAAAGCTGCTCCAACACCTATAGATGCTAAAAGACCGATAGGGAAGAAGATTAAACCTATAAAACATATAGCTAAAGTTATTCCTGAAACACCAATTGTGTGTCCTGCATGTTCCATCATTAAATGAACAGCTTCAAAATTATTTCTTCCTCGAATCAATTCTTCTCGATATCTTGATAATAAAAACAAGGAATAATCTATCGATAAAGCTATTACGAGTGACATCATAACACTTGGAACAAAACTGAAGACTGGCATAGTTACAGCAACAGGGTACATTAGAAAGAAAGATGTCGCTATTGAAAAACCAACACTAACAACGGGTACGATCATCAATTTAAAACTTTTAAGAACAAGAGCTAAAACAATCAGAGCAAGAGGTAGGACAATAGAATCCATAACAATTATATCTTTCTCTGAAGCATTTTTCATGTCTTCAAATAAGATATGAGAACCAGTAAGAAGAATAACATATCCTTCTGGTTCAAATAAATTTATAGAATCAGATGTATACTCTACAAAATTATTCAATTCTTGATCAGTCATTGAATTAAGACTGATCTCCACTATCGTTGTAGTATTGGTATCAGATACAAATCCTAAAGCAGCAATGCTCAGAGTTGTATTTAACATAAAATAATATCCTCTAATATCGATAATCTCTGAAGAATAAGCAGAATTTCTAAGGCTTGAATTAAGATCCATACAAAATGAAGCAATCTCATAGGTTAATACTGATTGCGATTTATTTTCATTTTGGATTACTAGAATAATAGATGTCTGGGTATTTACTCCAGGAAATTCCTCTTCTAAGATAGTGTTTGCTAGATGAGAAGGTGTATCTTCTGGCACATTGAAATCAGAGCTTGTTTCAGCAATGAATCTAGGTGCTAACCAGATACTGAATCCTAAAATAACTGCCCAAATTATAATTACAATTATCTTATATTTTTCTAAGAATTTAGTGTACTTTTCAACGAATTTCAAATAATTCCCCCAAGGAACTATTGCTAGTATTGAAGGTCATTTCAAAGTGTTTTAAGCCTTTTTGTAACCATAATCAAATTTGAACTTTTCATAAAAAAGTTTAAAAAGAGCACAAGATAAAAACAGATTTAACTTAAATAAACAATTATTTAATTATACTAAAAAGAAAATAAAACTGCAATAAATAATCGTTTTCGATATAAAAAAAAGTATTTTTTAAAAGAAACCATAAGATTATGTTTAAAAAAGGACGTGAAATCTGAATTTCGCATAAAGATTGAAAATTGAGTTCAAAGTGAAAAATATGACTAGTACAAAAACAAGTCGAACACCAATTGAAAAACAAGCTTTGATTATATGGATAGGGAGTGCTGTGTTTATTTCTATGGGAATTTTAAATTTATTATTTTATTTTACACCTTTCTTTCCAGTGGTTTATTTGTATGCAAACACTATCGGGTATGTGTTGTATTCTATTACTTTTACAAGTTTAATTCCTATTGGGATTGGAATTAGGAATATTACAGATATTTATTTCGTAGATCATATAACAAAATCTGGGCAACAAACAGCAACTTGGATATTCATCTATTCAGCTTCAGTATTAACAGATATGCTTTCATTAGGATTTCCAGTTATCTCAGGTTTTGTTGCACTAGCTCTTATAACTGGTAGAGTAATGGCTTTTGTTAAATTGAACAAAACTTTTGAGAAAATAAAAAGGATATTTGATGTAAAAGTAGGAAGTTTTTTCTACTTGCTTTTCGCGTTCTATTCAATTATTATAATGGTCCTTGGAGCAGTTGCTAATTATTCAGAATCATATGACTTTGAAGTTTTTCTTGCTGTATTTAACGGTGCTATTGAATCTATATTAATGGTTATTGTCGGAGTAGTACTTATTGCTGATATTATTAAATTGAAGAAATTCATTGATGAGAGTGATATTCAGCCTTATGCTGCAAAAAAAGCATATCTTTCTAGAGATCGAACAGCAAAACCAGTATTATCAACTACAAAAGAGCACATTCAATCTCAAACTCAGATTAAGAAATTCCAAGAAAAAGCTACTAAACAAGAAATGAGAATTCAACATATTAGAGAGAAAGAAAAACAAAGAAAAGTGCATAGAGAGAGAGTTGAAGAAAAGGAAGAAGTACCTGTAACCTATATAATCTGTAATCATTGCAAACAGAGAACAGATAAAAATCTTCCAAATTGCATGAACTGTGGAGAATCATTAAAGGAGGAAAGTGAAACTACAAAGAAAGAGATATCAGAAGTGTCAGTTAGAAGAGTCTTATCACCAAAAAGAGAAAAAATTCTTCAACAGCTTACTGTTGCAGTATTTCTGATAGCTTTTGTAGTTTATGCTTTTGTAAAAGGAGAAGGAGTTTTACAAACTTATGCGATTATAATAATCGCTGTGTTTGCAACCTATTTAATAGTTAATTATATCGTATTATTCTTCTCTGGAAGAGGATTTGCTATAACGACAGTAATGAGTGACATTTCATTTCTATTTATTATCATCCCTATACTAAGTGCTATACTCTCATACTTTCTAACCTTAGCTGTAGTTGAAATAACTGAAACTTCTATAGAACAAAACAGATGGTTATTAATTGGATTAACAATTATTCTATCTCTGTTGAGTATATTCTTGCTTTTGAGTTACAGAGTTAGAAAGACAAATATGAGTTTAAAGGAGTATCTAAGATATAGATTCGATTTCAAAGCTAGGGCAGAAGAACTAAATAAAGAACAAAAACGAGTAGAGAAAAAGCGAGCAAATTTTGATAGTCTTGATAGAATAGAAGCTCATATGGCGAGACAAAGACAAGAAAAAGTCATGAAATATGAGGATTTTGATTTTAAGAAGAGATTGAAAGAACTTGGAAGTCCTTTGACAAATGATGAAGAAGATGAAAACGAATAAAATAATTTAAATTAGTTATTCATTTTCCTTACCGTATGATTGTGAGAGTAACCAGAAAAAAAGAAAGATTTTCAACATATTCTCACGTATTTGGATTGATTTTAGCTATAATAGGATGTATATTTTTATTTATTTTAAATGGAAATAATATTCCATATCTAGTTGTAATAATAATTTATACCTTCTGTATATGCTACATGTTCAGTGCAAGCATATTGTATCATGCATCTAAGAAAACTGAAAAAGATCAGACATTTTGGAGGAAGTTTGACCACATAGCGATTTTTTACATGATAGCTGGTTCCTACACCATTATTTCATTTATCTATATAGATGGAGTTTTCAAATGGATTATAATAGCATTACAATGGACTTTTGCAATATTAGGTACCATTCTAAAAAGTCTTACACTCAAAATTCCTATTTGGTTAGATGTAGGGATTTACTTAGTTATGGGATGGATGATTGCAATAAGGTTTGACTATGTATTAGTGAATGTTTCACTCAAGATATTCTTACTTATTCTCTTCGGTGGTTTAGCTTATACCATAGGAGCTATCTTACATGCTTTCAACAAACCTTTCCCTCTACCAAAACGGTTTGAGTTTCATGATATCTTTCATATTTTAATTATAGTTGGAGCTGGTTTGCATTATTTAGCAATTTTATTTGCATTCATATGAAAAAATATAGTAAGAAATATAACTAACAATGATATTATAGTATTGCACAAGATTGAAAAAGGGTTCAAATTGAGTCTAAATTCAAAAGTCCGTCAGAGAGTGGAGTATCAATGTAATAATTGCAGGAAAATGAGGATTTTATTCATTGCACCTGCATTACAAAGTACAAACGTTGATAGCCATGGATATACAGAATTGGTTGATGTCCATATGTGTATGAATGATGAACTCACTGCAATAAAACTCTTTGTTGATGCTCATTATGATGTAAGAACTCAAGTTACAGTGAAAAATGAACCAAAAACTGAAGAACCAGTTTTCACTGACTTAGCAGGATTAAACATTCCTATTCCAAAAAAAGCAGATTTTGTTGATCTAAATATTGTTCCTACTAAAGACTTCGGTGGGTACAATCTTAAACATCTTTTCATTACTGATAAACTTAGAAGTAGAGATTATATTCTAGGTACAGAAAAAGAAGGAAAGAAAATTACCACTAAATCTCCATTAGGATTTATTGATATTATAAGTTATTTCGATGAAAGTATTGAAGAAGAATTTGCACAAGATTGGTTATTGAATTTAGCAAACTCCATGGAGACTCTGGTCTATCTGGATGAGAATTTACTGACTTATATAGGAGTATATTTAGATTATATGATTGTCTCAAAACCAGAAGCAAAGGAACTAGTAGAATTGAATCTATTACTCCAATCAACTATGGCAATTCCACATTCAACAGAAGAACACATTTCTATTTTTGAAAACCATGTAGATGAACTGTTTCCTGGTTTAAACGTAGTTAACTACCGTATTTTCAAGGCAATTATGTCAAATTGCTTACAAAATGAACAAAAAACCTTAATGAAAGTATATGAAGATATGAAACAGAATATTTCGCAACTTCATTCTTTCCCTTATTTTCTTTCAATAGTTAGTCAATTAGTATCATTTGGATTTGTAAACATTGAAAAACTAGAATTTTATACACTCAACTAGGGAAAAACAAGATGTCAATAAATTTGTATCAAATAGATAGCAAAAAAGTATACAATGTTGTTAAAAATATATGTAAGAAAGTAGGGGAAAGAGTTTCAGGTTCAGAGGATGAAAAAACAGTAGCTCAACTAATATCAAAGCAAATGGAAAGCCTTGGTTTGAAAGATATAATTGTAAAAACTTTTCCACACACATATTATGAAGGCACAGAAGCTTCTTTACATCATCTTGATACAGGTACTATAATCACCGGAAAACCTATTTGGATGACCAAATCTACTCCTTTAGATGGTATTGAAGGAGAAGGGATTTATCTTGGATCAATTAACCAAATTGAGGAAATTGCATTAGATACAATTAAAGATAAAATCGTCTTTGTTTTCTTCTTAAGAGATTATTTAGAACCTGAAATTTTTGGAAATTTAAAAAAACTTTACAAACTTAAACCTAAAGGAGTCATTCTTCTAAGTAATTACAATTCTGAAGTCACTCGTTCAGATCCTATTTTTCAAGATGATTCAATTTTTTCTAATATTCCTACAATTATTGTTCCAGCTTCTAAATTTTCTATTTTTAAAAATAATCAATTAAACTCTCGTTTTAGACTCTCTGTAAAAGGTAAAAAACAAGAAGGATTACTTCACAATGTTATCTCTCTTCAAGATGGTGAGATAACAGATTCAATACTAATTTGTGCAAATCATGACACAGTAGAATATTCACAAGGAGCAATTGCAAACGCTACTGGTGTTGCGCTAGTTTTAGAACTTGCACGAATACTTTCTAAAGTAGAAACAAGATTCAGTTATGTTTTTGCTACATTTGGTGGAGAAGAACAGAATTTAGAAGGTGCTAAGAATTTTCTAGAAAATTTCTTTAGATCTAAAATTGTTTTATGTATAAATCTTGATTCAATTGAACCCTTTCCTGGATTTGTTGCTTCTATAGTTGCTGGAAACAAAGATCTATTCGAGATGGTTAAAAACGTGAGTAATAAAAATGATTTTCCAGCTTTAACTGTTAATAGTACTCCAAACGAAGGCACTAATATGGTATTTATTCAAGAAGGGATCCCATCAATAATGGTTTTATTTAAAGGATCTGTCTCACCAGGTGTAAATAGAACTGAACTTGATAACTTGAAGTTAATATCTGAAAAATCGTTACAAGAAACAGGGAACTATGTACTGAGATTGTTAAGTAAAATTGAGGAATATGAAGATTTAAGTTTCGCAGATGGTATTCCTCCTAATTTAGAAAAAGAGACAGAAAACTATTTTGAGAGAATGCAATTTTATCTTAAAGATTAAAGGAAGTGATAATTTAACTTTAAGATTTTTGTCGGAAACCAGGTTATTTCTTATTTTGTTTATAAACTTCCCCACAGAATTTATATTATAAGAAAAAATTTTCTTTTCAGATGAATGAAAATCAGAGATCTAGTCAAGAAGCTTGGAGAGCTCTTCAAGAGATTTCTAGAAAAGAGAGAGAGCATGCACAGAAACTTTACACAATAATAGAGGATTTGATCGAAAACCAAGGTTATATTATATCTAAAAAAACACTTCTTACAAAACTTGGTTTTAAATCTGTTGAAGAAATGATAGATTGGGAATTAGATTGGCTTCCTAGAAAGGAATTGAATATAAAGTTTGAATACAAAAATGATCATGTCAGAATTATCAAAGATGCAATTGATGAGAAAGATTTAGGAATTTATGATTACTTCTAATAAGTCAGCAAACCTGTCCAATCCTTCTTTGAGATACTCTTTCTGAGAACCAATTCCTATTCTGAGATAATTATCCATACCAAAGCAATCGCCAGCAACCATAAGTAAACTCTTTTCAGTTCTCAGTCTCTCTGTCAATTCAGTTGAATTCATCTCAAAGAAATACTTTACAAAAGACATTGCACCAGCTTTTTGAGGTATAAAACTAAATAGTTGGTTATGAGATTCAATCCAGTCAAGAAAGAAATCAAGATTCTCGTTCAGTAATTTTCTGTTTCTAGCTAAAATTCTCTCTCTCATTGATGGTTGTAATACCCATTCTGCAATCTGCTGACTTAGTACACTTGGAGAAATAGTAGTATAATCATGATAAGACCAAGCTTTTGAAGCAATCTCCTCTGGAGCTACTAACCAGCCAAGTCTAATTCCTGGTAGACTATATGCTTTTGATAATCCTGCTACTGCGATTACTTTATCATATTGTCCAAAAATGGTTTCAATCTCTTTTCCGTCTAATTCTGCTCCTCGATAAACCTCATCACTATGAATATAGGCATCCGCTTCCTCAGCTAAATCAATGATACACTTTATAACAGAGTTTTCAAGTATTGAACCTGTAGGATTATTAGGATTACAGATACTAATAAGTTTAGTATGTTTGGTTATTATTGTTTTTAATTCCTCTTGATCAGGTTGCCAGTTTAAGTCCTCCTTAAGGTAGAAGGCTTTAACTCTACTACCTAAAGCATTAGCTAATCCCCAAGTTTGCAAATAATTAGGAAGCATACAAGCATATTCGTCATTCCTTCCTAACATGCTCCAAATTGAGATGAGATTTGCTTCAGCAGAACCATTAGTAACTAAAATATTTTCCTTACTTGAAGATGGATAAAGTGTGCTAATAGCAGTTCTTAACCCTATAGAACCATTAGTTTGACCATAACCAATTCTCAAATTAAGAAGTTTTTTTAGTTGATCTTTGTTCAAGAGTTCCTCAAGAGTAAAAGGATGAATACCACTTTCAGTAAGATTATATTCAACAAAGTTTTCCCACAAAGATTGTCTTCTTTCTAGCTCAAAAGTTTCGATTTTCATTATTATCAAACTTTGTTTTCAGAAGTTTATAAATTTTTCAAGAGCGAGTAAAAATAAAATTGTTTCAAGACTATAAGTGAAAATTACTCAATTGATTGAGCCCAATAATATCTTAATTTTTATCCTCTGAAAACTGATCCTTGAGACTATTGAATCATAATTTCACAAAGTTTCATAATGTTTCATTTTTCTTTTTCGCTATATTTAATGTATTTTGAGGTTCATACTTCTTATTTAGAGCATTAATGCTCAAAGGAAAGTGAAAAATGATGAAAAACAAACATAAAAAATTATACTTCTTTTCAGTTTCAATTGTTATAGTATTAATACTTCTCTTTGCAACTGTAATCGTTTCAGCTGAAAATTGTGCACCTTCGTCTTATCCTGCTGGAAGAATAGGTCATTCTATGGTCTATGACTCTGTCAACGATGTAATTATTGTTTATGGTGGAACTACAGGAAAATATGATTTGGATAGAAAATATGACACTCAAGCTTATGACTATAATAATAATAATTGGACAAACTTGAAACCTTCTACACATCCTTATCCCTCTGCATGGGGAGCAATGGCATATGATAGCGAATCTGAAAAGATTGTTCAGTTTGGTGGTGTTCCTCAAAATGATTGGGCTTCTAACGAAACGTGGGTATATGATCCAGCCTTAAATACTTGGACAGAAGCTTCTCCTAACAATTTCCCAGCTATGAGAACTGCACATGCTATGGCTTATGACTCTGAATCGGATGTTGTTATTTTACATGGAGGAGCTGTAGGTGCTGAGGATAATCCAGATGGGGTATATGTTAAGTATAATGATACCTGGGCCTATGATCTAAATTCTGATACTTGGACAGATATGAATCCAACAGGACTAGATGTTGGAATTTCAGAAGGTCAGATGACTTATGATTCTGAGAGTGATAGGTGTATCCTATTTGGAGGTTACTTTGTTTATCCGTATGATAATCCCTTAGATGAATATTATGCTACTGAAACTTGGACGTATGATTACAATACTAACACTTGGGAAAATATAACAACTACAACTGTTCCAGGACCTAGATTTGATCATGCATTGGCTTATGACTCAGAGAGTGATAGAGTCATTTTGACAGGGGGTCATATATCAGAAGGTGATGATACTCTCCAAGGTGAAACATGGACATTTGATTATAATACTCAAACTTGGGAAAACATGAATCCTACTCTTGCACCTAAAAGACTAGGACATAAAATGGCCTATGACTCAGAAAGCGATTTAGTTATTCTTTTCGGAGGTATAGCCTATCCTGATTATACTGATGCTTTCTATAATACAGTTTTTACATATGACTATAACACAAATACTTGGACAGTTATGTCCAGAGAACTATGTCCTGATGATACTATAGCTTTTAATATTCCAATCATAACATCTTTAACTGTTTTAGCTGTTGTTCTAATCTTAAGGAGAAAAAAATAATATTTTCTCCAATTTTTTTCTTATTGATTTACCTACATACTTAATTTTAATATTATAAAGAAGAATTATATTTTGGAGAAATGATAACCGACGAGATTACATGCCCCAATTGTCATACAAGCGGTGTAACGATTTTAGAAAAGAGAGAAAGTAAGTATTTAGATAATGGTATTTACTATAAAGTAATCGAATTAACTTTGGTATGTAAAAAAGGTTGTTGGCATAATTGGGAGGAGTACTATAGAATAGAATTAAAGAATTTTAATGAAGATGAGAAGATTGTTAAAATTCCTTTATTCAGAGACGAAATCATAAATCCTGAGCAAATCAAATTCAATCAAGAATAACTATTATTTTGTTAAAAGTTGAGAGAAATTCTTTTTAGTTAGAAGAAATATATATTTTCTATTGAGTAAAAACAGATTTTCTCTTCGAACTGCATTTATCATAACGTTATTGTTACTGATATCATTTCAGAAGATTGAATCAGAAATTAATAAACCATCATTTGGAGAAAATAAAATTTCATTTAGTGATGATGTTGTCATTTATTCTCATAGTATAGATATTTTAATACAAGATGTTAATTCAATTTCTTTTGAAGAGCATTTCCAATTTATGAATGCTAGAGTTACTCCTATTTCAACAATTAATATTTGGATGAAGAATATAAATGTCAACAATTTACTTGTGAGAGATGAGGAATATGTTGAATTAGATAAGAATGTATTAATCTTTGAAAACCAAACTGCCCTTGTTTCTGTCGAGCTCAATAGAGCTTTAGAGAAATTCCAAACCTATGCTTTTAGTCTATTATACTCAGGTGGGGAATGTATGGAGATACAAGGAAATCCTCCTTATTATCTTTATCAGTTTACCTCTATATTTTCTTATAATACAATAGGTCTTGGGATAAATATCAGATTACCTGAACATTGTAATATAAGAGAGTATAACCCAGAGAATGGTCACCTTGAGGTGGTGGGAGGGTATACATGGGTATTTTGGTCTTGGTCATCTGATTATCTCAATAGTTCCGTGATTTTTCCACTAGTACAAGTATTTTTTGAAGAACCACCAACAAGTAGAACAGCTATATGGATAACAGTAATTGGACCCTTTTTAGGTGTAATTTTAGGCGCTTCTAGCGTATACCTGTTGATGAGGAAAAGAGAAAAGAGATCGGTTGAAATGTTAGGAAAGATATTTCTTACTGATGACCAGAAGCTTATTTTGAGAATTATAATTGAAAACGAAGGTAAAATTACGCAAAAAGAGCTTATTGAACACACGCAATTTTCTAAATCAAAAATATCTAGAAATCTATTCCCCTTAGAAGAATATGACTTAATTAAAAAAGAGAAATGGGGAAGAGAATTTAAAGTTTATATTACTGAAGCAGGAGAGAAAATCTTAGAATGAATTGTTTCACAAAGTTGCAAATTTATTTTGAACGATATTTAATGTATCTTGAAGTGCATATAGTATACAGAATTAGGAGAAGTGAGAAAGGATGAGAGTGCCAAAGAAAGATCTAATTTTATCTACTTTCTTTATCATCATAATGCTGTTTTTTACATTATTCAAAACTTCAGCTGATTGTGTTACAAATCCTTATCCTCCAGGTGAAGTTGCACACTCAATGGTTTATGATTCAGTCAATGATGTTGTTATTGTTTATGGAGGAATGATTGGTTCATATGATCTTGATAGAAAATATGATACTCAAGCTTATGATTATAACAATAATAACTGGACAAATCTGAAACCTTCTACACATCCTTATCCTTCTTCATGGGGAGCAATGGTTTATGATAGCGAATCTGAAAAGATTGTTCAGTTTGGTGGTGTTCCTCAAAATGATTGGGCTTCTAACGAAACGTGGATATATGACCCTAATTTGAATACTTGGACAAATGCAAATCCTATTAATTTCCCAGCTATGAGAAGTGCTCATGTTATGGCTTATGATTCTGAATCGGATGTGGTTATTTTACATGGAGGAGCTGTAAGTGCTGAGGACAATCCAGATGGAGTATATGTTAAGTATAATGATACTTGGGCCTATGATTATAACTCAAATACTTGGATAGAAATGAATCCTACTGGTTTAGATGTTGGTATATGTGAAGCTCAAATGACCTATGATTCTGAGAGTGATAGATGCATCTTATTTGGTGGTTATTTCATTTATCCGTATGATGACCCTCAAGCTGAATATTATGCTAGAGAAACTTGGGCGTATGATTATAACTCAAATAGCTGGGAAAATATAACAACAACAATTCATCCTGAATATCGCTATGATCATGCGATGGCATATGATTCTGAGAGTGATAGAGTGATATTAGTAGGAGGATGGACATACGGAGATGGAGGTATTCATCAAGACGAGACATGGTCATTCGATTTTAATACTAAGACTTGGGAAAATATGAATTCAGTGATAAAACAGCCTAAAAGGATAGCGCATAAAATGGTTTATGATGTAGAAAGTGATCGCATGATTTTATTTGGAGGATTATTAGTTCCTGATCTTTCAACTTTCTATAATACTATTTTTACCTATGATTATAATACTAATAATTGGACAGTGATGCCTTATGATTTATGTCCAACTACAGATGAAGATATTTATCTACTTTATCCAGCTTTGCTAATATCAAGTATCTTGGTAGCAATTGTGAGACTAAATAATAGGAAAAAATAACTTTTATCCATCTATATTTTTTTAAAAATAATGTTTTTTACTAAAATCATTAAATATTGATATTAAGTATTTTTCTTTTGAGAAAAATACAATAATAACTCATTATCAAATCATATCAAAATAAAATCAAGCTACTTTTCAATAATGATGAATATCCTAATATTGTTGTGAAAAACGATTTGGGAAATGTTTTTGTATATTCAAGAAGTAAGATTAAGATATTGAATAAGAAAACAGTAAGGATATTCACAATATCGGTTTTTTTAGGTATTCTAGTGCTTCCTTTTGTTCACACAGTTCAATAACTACTTGTTATAACCAACTGACACAAATATTTTCAAATCTAAATCAGTCTTCTTTATGTTTTAATGACTATACTATCCTTCTTGAGGTAAAAGATGCTGAAAAAATAAAAGTTTATGAAACAATCAGCCTAAAAAAGGAACAGAACACATCTATAATAGATTTATCCTTATATTATAACGAAACTATCTCAATAACAGCTATTGAAGAGGATTTTCAAGAGATTACGAATTTTACTCTATTTCCTTCAAACAATCTTCTTATAGTATTGAACAATGCTCTAGAACCCAATGAATCTAGGGAAATTGACATCAGATATTCAGTGGACAATATTATTACATATTAGCAAGGAAATTATCTTAGAGTATATTTTGAGTACTACAAATATTTGACTACAAAGGAGATATCATTGTTAGGCTTCCTCGAGATTCGAAAATTTGGGGAAGGATAAAATACTTACAGAAAAGTATCCAAGTCCAAGTAATATTAATTTTTACCAACACTGATATTCTCAAGTATTATTCTTGTGATTTTTAGATTGTATAAAAGGAAGAAATAAAATTATTTCTTCTATTTTTTTTCTGCTTTTATCGCTTTATATATCCAGTTCATACATTCTTCTAAGATAGTTCTTGGACAGGCTACATTCACTCTTTCGAATCCTTCTCCTCCGTCACCAAACACACTTCCACTATCCAAAGCTACTCTAGCTTTTTTAAGGAAGAAATTTCTTCTATCTTCATCAGACATTCCTAATGAGCTGAAATCTAGCCAAGCTAAATAAGTTCCTTCTGGTTTAACCATTTCAACATCTGGTAAATAATCTTCTAGAAATCCTTTCAAAAATTCAAAATTCTTTTCAATATATTCCATTACTTGATCCAACCATTCATCCCCTTCATTATAAGCAGCTATTGTTGCAACAATACTGAAAGCATTTGGAATACCTAAACTATTTTGACCAGTTATTGCATTGGAGAATCTTTCTCTTAATTTCTCATTTGAAATGATTATACTAGAATTCTGGAGACCAGCAATATTGAAAGTTTTACTAGGAGCAGCACCGACAATTGAAATATCTTTGAATTCTTCTTTAATATTTGAGAAGACATAGTGTTGACTTCCATTTAAGAGTAAATCGTGATGGATTTCATCAGATACAACTAAGATATCGTTTTCTAAACATATTTCACCTAATTTTGTTAATTCTTGTTCTGACCAAACTCTTCCAACTGGATTATGAGGACTACATAAAATAAACATCCTTGCTAGAGGATCTTTTGCTTTTTCTTCAAAATCATCAAAATCAAAAGTATAGTGTTTATTCTCATAGATCAGCTGATTGTTTAATATTTGTCTCCCATTATTTTTGATAGTTGAAAAGAATGGGTAATATACTGGAGACTGAACTATTATCTTATCTCCTGGAATAGAGAAAGTTCTGATAATTATATTTATTGCGGGAACGATTCCTGGACTGAAAACTATCCAATCATCATCAATTTCCCAATTATGTCTACGTTTCATCCAACCGGAAATAGCTCCAAAATATTCAGGAGTTTTATGCCAGCTATAACCATAAATTCCTTCTTTAGCTTTCCTTTCTACTGCTTCTATAACTGGTTGAGGACACTGAAAATCCATATCAGCTACCCATAATGGTAGAACATCTGCCGTACCAAAAAGCTCTTCTAACAAGCTTTTATCCCATTTTACAGAGTGAGTATTAGTTCTATCTATTACTTTATTAAAATCGTACTTCATGAACAAACAAGTTCTGAACAATGGAACTTTCTTTTAAGTTTTAGCATAAAATAGCCAGTCAGTGAATCATCTTGAAAGTATTTAGTGTAATTTTATGATTTAATTCTATGAAGAAAATTTATATTCTTCAAAACATAATATTTCCAGCTATAAGATACTTCAACAAACTCAATTCCAAACTAAAATTTCTCTGAAAAGAGAGATAAGTATGTGATAAGCATGAAAAAAAAAGTCGGTATTCCTAGAGCTTTACTTTATTATAAATTTGAAGCTTTATGGAGAACTTTTTTCGAAGAACTAGGAGCAACTGTAATTATCTCTCCTAATACTACAAAGACGATTAAAGATTTAGCAGTTAGATATGCACCTGATGAAGACTGTTTTTCTACAAAATTATATTTTGGACATGCTATCTTTCTAAAAGATCAAGTTGATTATTTATTTATTCCTCGATTTGGTAGCGATCATAAAGAAAATGTTGGGTGTCCTAAATTCATAGGTCTTGCTCAAGTTCTACATTCTCTATTCACAGATTTTCCTGAGATTATTATGCCATATTATTCTAAAGCAAAAGAAAATCATGGAAAAGCTAGACTCATCAGACTTATTTTTAAGGTTGGATTTAAATTTACTCTTAATCCTATTAGAATTTTAAGAGCTGCAAAACGAGCTATCAAAGCTCACCATAAACATGAAGAAGAAATATATTTAACTGAGATAGAATTAGAAAAATGGTTACAATCTGAGATGACTCTTAGTACAAAACTTGACTTGAAAGACAGAAATGAGCCTTTGAAAATTGCTTTAGTAGGACATCGTTATCTGTTGAATGACAGTCTATCTAACCTAAATATCAAAGAAAATTTAGCTAAAAAAGGTGTAGATATTATAACTTCAGAACAGATGCCAAGAAAATTAATTGAAGATCAAATGAATAAGCTTGATTATAATATGTACTTTGATTATGTAAGAGAGATTTTAGGAACTATTATGTATTTTCAAGAAAACAATACAATAGATGGATTATTACAACTTGCTGTTTTTAGTTGTGGACCTGATTCAATTATTTTGGAATTAGCATCTAGATACTCACAGCGCACATCAGGTCCACCTTTATTACAACTAGTGATAGACGAACTAACTTCCGAAGTAGGATTTAGTACTAGATTGGAAGCTTTTCTAGATATGGTTGAAAGGAGAACTTAGGATGCCATTTACATATCCACACTTCGGTTCCTTGACATATGTGTTCGAGATAGTTCTTAGAGAGCTAGGAAGAACCGATCTAATGCTACCTAAACAACCGAGTAGGAAAACTTCTGAAATTGGTTCGCGTTATTCTCCAGAATTTGTCTGTACTCCTTTTAAGTTAACTCTGGGTACCTTTATAGAAATGTTAGATTTAGGAGCTGATCAACTTGGTATAGGAGGAGGGAATATGTACTGTCGATTTGGTCTATACTGGCCAGTTCAAAGACTAATTTTAGAGGATTTAGGTTATGATTTTGAATTCTTTCCAATACCTATATATGACAAACCATTAGGTCTCGTTAAATCTTTACAAGCAGTAAGCGATAACCGCTCAGTTTGGGAAACAATTAAAGCTTTTAGAACAACTTGGGTAAAAACTAGATATATAGAACTAGTAGATGAGTATCATTTCAAATATAGAGCTCTAGAATCAGAAAAAGGTCAAGCTGATAAATTAGTTAACAAGTTACATAGAGAGATAGTTGAGATTCAAGGTCTAGGAAATCTGAGAAGATTTGTTAAACAAATTCCCGAAATATTTGAAAAGACCATTGAGTTAGACAAAGAAAGAGTGAAAAATGCGATTAAAATTGGAGTTTGCGGAGAGATTTATGTTGCATTAGAACCAGTATTGAATCTGGAAGTGCACAGAAAATTGAATGAGATGGGAGTAATTACAACTAATTGTGTCTCCTTTGGGATGCTAATAGATTTTGGAAAAAAAATCAATCCATTTGTCACTTTACCATATCAAAAAGCTCGAAGAGCAGCTAAACCTTTCATAGGTCAACGTTGTGGAGGGGAAACTCAAGAAAATTTAGGTGATATTATTATTTATAAGAAAGAGAATTGGGATGGACTTGTTCATCTATATCCTTTTACCTGTATGCCTGAGATAATTACAAGAAGTATCGCACCTGAGATCAGTAGAATTTATGATATGCCTTTCCTATCACTTGTAATTGACGAACACACAGGAGAAGCAGGATTTTTAACAAGATTGGAAGCTTTTGTCGATTTAATACGCAGAAAGAAGGAGAAATAATTGTTCAATACTCAACACTGAACTAATTTTCTTTCATTTCTAACAATATTTTTTGCCATTCTTTACTATTGTGTAAAGACTTTAACAATTCATTTTCTTTAAATAATTTTATATCATGAAATCCGTGATTTAACGCAATTTGTAGATTTTTGAAGGTGTTTTCCTTATCTTTCAAAGCAGCATGATATGTTGCCAATCTAAACATTAATCGATTCATTGGAAAATATTCTTTAGTGAGAACTGAGTCTTTAAAGTCAAGATCATTCTCAAAAAACGCCTGTAGTGCTTTTTCATACCATTCTATTGCTTTCGTATAATTTTTGTTTTCAGCTTGAGTAAAACCATGAATAATCCAATTATCAATTTTGTTAAAAAAACAGCCTGCTTTTACATACTTTTTGAATCTTTGATAACCTATTTTCTCAGCAGTTTTATATGATCCAATATTACTTACACTACAATTCCAACCTACAGATTTATATTTCGATAAAGCATATTCAGCTGTAGCTGAACCAACTACAGTAGCGAATCCACGTTTTTGATATTCCGATTTAGTTGCTATTCCGACTTCAATCTCATTTTCATCTGTTAGATATTCTAAGGTACACCAGCTTACTATCTCTTCATTGTTTCTAACTAAATAAAATCCTTTATTTTCCTTGAGATTCTCCTCAAATGGCAACCAATTTTCTTCTATCTCTTTTATTAACCAGTCATAGTTTTTCAGATAATTTTTGTCTAATAAAGATAAATCAACTGGTTCTAATGAGAAACCTTCTGGAATCATATCTTTCCAATTTTCTAACTTGATAGATTCTATTTCATAATAATATCTATCATAAAAGTATGGTTCAATTAGAACATTTTTCACTCCTTCTAGCCATTCTGTATTAGCAAAATAACAATCTACTTCATGTTGATTTCGCATAAAAAATTCATTCTTAAGATTTGAAAAAAGGATTTTCCTAAAATTAGAATTAAATTTCTCATTATCAGCTTTTCCGCCAAAAAACAGCCTTGGAATAACAACTATTACAGCAGTTTGAGGTTTTTCTAAATTATCAACAAAGACCTTTTTCTCTATAGGAGTACGTTCAAGGTGACTTCTAAAGATATTAAGAAATGATTTTTCTTTAAACAGATGTCGGATTTCACGATACCTTTCTTTAGGGAGTTCAAATGTCATTAGAAGTAATTTTTAATTATTCAGTTATAAATATGTCCAGAAAAGAGAAATCACAATTAAAGAAAATCTGTCAGTTGTTTTTGTATATATTTTCTGTAAGTATTACCTCTTTTTACCCACTC
>CAZJUB010000033.1:0-28052 GCA_964549075.1 uncultured archaeon
TTTCTACTAAGAGATAAGGCTAGTTCTACAGATAGAATATCAGAAGTATTCGAATAGCTCAGTAATCCATATTCTTTATCTAAAATTATAAGATTCTTAAAGTAATGAGGGAAATATAAGTCAATTTCTGAAACAGGATTACTTTCAAGATTTTCAATTGCTATTGATTCTTCTACTTTTATTTTATCTACGTCATCAAAAGTAATTTGTGTTTCATGTAATGAACAATACAACGAATCATTATTAATTGTATAATTTGAACCGTTATCTCTTAAACAGATAGCAGTTGAATTTACTCTAGAAAAAGAAAACAATAGAGATATTGAGATTAATAATGCTAAAGTTAGTAATTTTTTTCTATTATTCAACAAAGATATTTTATCTTACTACTAAAAAAAAATTTCTCAAAAAAAGAGAGAGAGACTAATCTCTCTTTCTTAATTTTGATAAAAATCTGTAAACAGAAAGCAATAATATAGGTAAAAGAGCAAAGTAATAGCTACTTTCATCATCTATCGTACAAATGTCATTTATTTTTAATGAATGATTCATTAAGTATACGAAATATTGCATTATATTTGATAATATATCGTAATCTTGTGTTAATTCTGTAGTAAAAGCTCCTTGATTAACAAAAAGGATAACACCTATACCTTCTGTAAAGAACATGAATGATGTATATCCTGGACCATTTCCGAGATAACCTTTCCAACCTTTATCTTCCCAGTTTACAAATATTCCTAAACCATGACCTGCACCTTGGTGATTGAACATATAGCTTTGAATCGAAGTAGCATTGAGTAAGGTTGAGTTTCCATAAGAATAACCACACATTAAATCTGTTAGGAATTTTGCAAGGTCATTTGAAGTGCTTTTGAGAGTAAGACTGGTTCCAACATCAAACAGTTCCATAGGATGAGTCGAACTTGCTATTGGATCCCAGAGGTAAGGTATTGCAATATCACTAATATCATAATTAAAGAAACTATTTTTTGTATTACTCATTCCAAGAGGATCTAAGATATTAGATTGAACATATTCCAATATTGTTGTTCCAGTAACAATTTCAATGATATAACTTAGAATCTCGAAGTCCAGAGTTGCATAAGTATAGTCTTCTCCTGGCTCATATTCCCAATAATTAGGATCATACAATGAACCATTTACGTTGAGAAAATCATAGATATAATCCGGGAAAGGAATAGTTGAGTTTTGAATAGTGTTTAAAAAGGTTATATTTGCTCTATCATTTATTCCAGCTCTGTGTGCCAAAAGATTTTTACATGTAATTGGTGTATCTGGAAAATTAGGATTTTCAATAATGTAAGGTAAATAGGAATTTATATCTGCATTAATATCAATTAAACCCTCTTCTACAAGTTGTAAAGTTGCAACACCTCTCAAGACTTTATTAATAGAATGTAGTGGATTAACTAAATTTAAGCTACTTTGTTCACCATAACTTTTAGCAAAAACAACTTCTGTTCTATTATTTACAGTCATAGTACTAGTTTTAATTTGAGCTAGAGCCATTTTAGAATCTACTTGACTATCAAAATCTGTATCAAAAACTTCTGAGATTGGACAAGCATTAGCTCTTAATGAAAACAAAATTATTGTCATTAAAGAAAACATGGTCACCCAATTCTTGATTTTATTTTGTTTATTTTTATTCATTTTTTCACCTCAAAGTCACAATGACTTTGAAGTACTACAGAAAACAAACTAGTAAAGATATCACCATAATTTTAGGTGAAACAACTTTGCAACAACATTTAAGGTAGAGAATATATACATCTTGTTTTTTGGTTGTGTTATAAGGAACAAAATTATTTGCCTTTCACTTCTAATTTTTCATATCCGTATTTTTCTCTATATTCATCCCAATGTTTGTTCACTCTATTTATAACATCATCATCTGTAACATGATCATTTGGTTTATAGTCTCGTTTTTGAGATTCTGCATAAGCAATTATGTTATCCTTATATTCATCCCACCCATCTAATTTCAGTGTTTTATAGATATGTTCCATCGTTTCTGAAGGTTTTTCTATGAATTCTTCATATTTAACATGTACAATATTTTCTTTTGGTATAAGATCTAAATCTCTCTCATGACACTCATATAGAAGTTTGAAATTCCTTAGTATATCTTGTTTCATTTTCTCTTTATCCCAGTTTTGAAGTGTATAAATTGCAAAAACTTCATCAAAAAACTTCACTGTACTCGAATATACTTTGTAGGGATTACGGTAAGTATGGATAAATTTAGCGTTCGGAAACATTTCTAAAATGTCTCTAATTCTATAACTAAGAGTAGGATTTTTTAGAAACAGTGGTTTTCCACCGTGTCCTAGAGTTAACATTTGAACGAGATAATAATATTTCTTTTTCCATTTTTTATGATCTTCTGGTCTCTTATCAAAAGTCAGGAAATCAGAATAGAGGTCAAAATTTCGAGGAAAAACAAATCCAGTATAGTAACCATAAGGTGAAAAGGTACCTATACAATATTCCTCTTCAGTTGGCTCATCAGCTCCAAGAATCACATTATCCATTGGTCTAACATCAGGCAAAGAAGTCTCTATTATCCACCTAGTGAATTTTGGAAAAGCAAGATAGAACTGAGTCGCATATCCTTCAATATTTGAAACATAACCTTTAGATTTATCATATGCCATTAAAGTCATCAGATAGGTTGTACCAGTTCTATAATGACCTATAATAAAAATAGGATCTTCTTTGATTATTGTCTTCTTAATTTTCCTATCAAATCTAATACGTTGATAAAATCTAAGAGGAGTAACCAAAACCATTAGACCAACAGCATAAAGAAAACGTAAGAAATATTTGAAATCAACCTGGAATTTATTATCCCAAAGAACTCGAAGAAATGTTGGTAATGAATATCCTGCTAACGGTTCTTCTTTAACAACTAACCAAGTCTTATCATGTCCCATAGTCCACACCATCTACAATAGTTAAGTAACACTTAGAGAAAATTGCTAGTTATTTATATTATTTTACCAGAAACAAAAGAAAAAAAGAGAACGAGTTTATACTCGTTTCTTACGTATAACTAATGCAGCTGCAGCTAGAACGGGAATAGCGAAAAGAGCAAACCATGCAGCACTAACTCCACTAGCATCAGCAACGCCTAATACTGGATCATGAACTAATTTCAAACCATCACCATAGTTTGGATAAGCTAAAATTAGGTTGATGTATTCTCTACCAAATTCATGTCCCATTCCAAAGGACTGATCATAGCCAAAACTTGTAGCAGATGAAGTGACATTTACTGTTTTTAGGTAGTTGTCCTCTTGATCAAAAACATCAGCTTGTTCTGTCCAAGCAAAGTAAGCGGATAATCTATCCTTATTATCGTTAAAGCCAATTCCATCTCTTGTATATTGTTGAGTTCGATTAGCTACAAATTCACTTGTGTTGTTAATTCTTACTCCATCCTCTGGCATACTGACCCTTTCACCAGTTTGAATTCTGTGCCTATATTGATTTTCATGTACCTTAACGTTGAAGAACAATCCTGCAGCACCAGGTGAGAAATTCCAATTATTTACGATAATATCAAATTTGATTTCTTTTAGTCCTTTTGTAGTGTATGTTACAGTAGTATCGTTTAACTCTTGAGTAACAACAACATCTTGAAGGTAGATATGATAAACAAAGGAAATTGTTGCACCATTATCTAACGATGAAGAGGTTTGGGTAGCTACTATTTCATCAGTGAGATTTTCAGTAGTTATAGTCCAATCAATTGAAGAAGAGACAAGATTATAGATTTTTCCTCCTAGAAGATCATTACGACTATCAATTATTAGATCATCACCAAAGACTTCTCCTATATGATAGAAACCAACATGAAATATTGAAACATCTTTTTTACCTGCATCTTCATTAGATAACCAGAAGAAAATATCAGGTTTTCCTTCATTAAGTTTTACAGTAATATAAGGAGTCTTAATAAAAACAGAACCTTCTCTGTTGTCTATACTTCCTTCAGCAGGTGGAAATGCCATCGCGTTTGAAACAGAAGATAGAACAAACAATGAGATTATTCCGACCATCAGTATTTTGTGTATTGTTCTCATTTTTACACCTAACAATACCTTGAAAACGATAATATATGAAACATCGGTTAATGGGCGATTTCACACCATTGTAACACAGTATTGCAACGGTTGGCAACGATTATTCGATGACAGTTTTACCATCTTCAGTCAGATAAATAACGTATGTTCGACCCCATTTCTCCCGTTTTATCAAACCTCTTAATTCTAATGGTACAAGATTTCTAGAAATTTTGGATTTACTATATCCAGTAACATCACATAATTCTTTTTGACTGACTTTTCCATTCTTATCATAAATGATTTGTATCAAATCTTTTTGGTTATCTGTAAGTAAAGTCATCCCAATTTTCTTCATAGCTTTCTTTTCTCGATATCTGATTAGCCATGAAATTCCACTTACACCTATAAAAACTCCAACTAGGACCCCTATTAGAAACATGGTTGACCCTCTCTCCCAAAAAGAAGGAGACTCTTCTATAACAAGAGCTTCATCGAATCTAATAAGGAAAAAAGGATTAACTCCTGCTGCTAAATTACTGTATATCCAAGTCGTTTTAATTCTATTTTTCTCAAGAATTTGAGTAGCATTACCTGGATAGAGTGATGGTGTGCTATCTGCAAATTCGTGCATAAAACTCCTTTCGGGAAGTAGAATAATCATTTTATAAGTACTTGTAAGGAAAGAAATAGTAGAAGAGAATTCAAAAGAATAATATGTTTGTTCGGTTCCTAGAAGATCTAAACTTGATACTAGATCATATTTTACAATGAATGAAGCAGTATCATTTTGTTCTAAATCAGTTCTAAAATTGACTCTAACTGAATTACTACTATTAGAAACAACTTGCCAATCATAATTTAATGAACCTTCACCGTCTTCTACTATTAATGTGCTTAATGAGGTATTGAACCATAGATCAACAAAAGACATGTTAATAGTTTCTGTGTTCTCAACGACAAATGATTCTTGAACAGTAATTTGCGAAGGTTGATAAATATCAACTAAAGTTATATGTGAACGTACCAAAACTGGCTCTTGATAGAGTTTTATCTTCTTATTCACAAATGAGGTCTGACTTAATGTACATTGGGGGCCAATCAACGATAATATTGTTGATAGAAGGATGATGATCAAAATTGTCTTGTGTAATGTGGACCTCAAGTTAGTATCATGTGGTAACCGGGTAATAAAAAAATTTCCATTTAGTGCAAAGAGAAAAAAAAAGAAAAATTAAGCGATGGATTCTTGAGAATGTTGCATTTCTTCTTTTTCTATTTCTGTTTGAGTTCTCATTCCATCTGCAAGATAATCTTTAGCCCATTTCTTCCTTTCTTCAATTGAAGGTAATTTTACAAAATATGTTATTACTAATCCGATGACTAGAAGAATTAAAAGAAACATTATTCCAGCAGAATACACTCTTTCTGGATATCCTTGTCTTGCGAATATAGGGTAAAACAGAGCTATAATACCACCCCACATTGCAAAAGCTAGACTAGCATTTAGACGTCCTGTGATATATGAGAAACCCGTATATTCACCTATTTTATCAGGAGGAGCTAACTTAAGGATCATAACTCTCTGAACAACCCATGTTGAACCTAAACCAACTCCAACTCCAATCATCATCAGTAACGTTAGTATGAAAAGAATTCCTGATTGAGGAGTTATACTCATTTTTCCAAACCAGATGGCAATTATACCTGAAATTAAACCAATAAAATATAACCCACCAACACACCAGATTGTAGTTTTGGGACTAAATTTATCTCCAAGCCAACCAATTATAGGAATAATTATAATAGCTAAAACAACAACTGGTATTTCAAGAAGTAGAGATTGTCCTTCTGGAAAGCCTATACCATCTCTCAGCACCGTAAGAAGTATGAGATTAGCCGTATTCGCCATATCTACGATAAAGAAATAACCTATGATGAATTTGAACATCTCTTTGTGTTGTCTAATATCTCTGAAAGTTCTATAAAGTTGCCCAAAAGAATCACTGAAAAGTTCTTTTAATGATGGTCTCTTACCAGGTCTAGTTTTTTCTTTAGTGAAAAAGAATGGTATCATGAAAGCGATGAACAAAGCTACACATAGAATATAAGTTAAAGGTTTGTCATAATAGCCATATTCTAAAGGAGGTCTAAAGATTGTATTTCCGTTGTCTAATACTTGAACAGGTGGCAAGGCATTTGGTTCTCCATAAATACTATTCATTAGTATTGTAATGCCAATTGCAGGTACAATAGAAACCCATCCTAAACCCATCGCAATTCCACTTGTTTTTCCAATATCTTCTTCTGCAGCAACAGACGGTATCATTGCGTCATAAGCTGTTAAAGCTGCCCAATAGGCTAAATTTGCTGCAATAAACAACGTCATGACTAACGCAAGATTCTTGTGTATCCACAAAAGAGACGTACCTAGAAGTGTTATTCCTGTTATTGAAATTACAAATGGTTTTTTCCGTCCTAACCTATCCATCATAGCTCCAATCAGAGGAATTATTGCAATTACAATAATCTGACTTAAAGCTTGAACTGTTGTAAAAAAGAAGTAAGCTCGGTCATAAGTCATTCCAAATTCTTTTTGTCCCATAATTTGAATATAACGAAGTATAATTGTCGATTGAATTATTTGGGAATAAACAGTATTTGCAATATCATAAAAGGAAAAAAGCAACACATTTTTTTTACTTGTTTTCATAACTAAGCTCATAATGAACTATTTTGTTGTCGAATGACTCATTTAAAAATTTATTGAGAAAAATTTACAATTAGATTTTAAATGAACAACTTCTAGAGTGTATCAATATATTCAATTAGTTGTTTTGTAAATTCTGTAGCTCCAGGCAAATGATGCATATAGAGAAAACTAGGAACATGTAAATATGTACTTGTAGGAACTAAATCAACACATATTTTTGTTTCATTATCTTCGTGTAAATCTTCTTCAGTAGCTCCTACCATTAAAGTAGGTGTTTTAATTTTTTTGAAATCCTCTGTCCCATCCCACCAAGTTACCCAACGGGTTTTCTTCCATCTCATTGCACTTGCTGTTCCAACATATTTTTTGTATCTATCTCTTTGTATTCCTTTCTTAACAACAGTACTAATCCAAATCATACCAACAAATCGTACTAGAACTGTTAGGATAAAACTTGGGATAAAATTAGTCAGAAAAATCAGTTTTGATGGTAATTTTGGTGTTCGTACAGGGCCTATCATTATTACTCCTAAAGGCTTAATCCACTCTTCCGCTAAAGCTCTTGCAACATATAAAGCAGATGAACTAGCGCAATAAATTATGGTCTTATTTGGGTCAAGTTTCAAACCTTCTAAAGTCTCTTTTACATCCAGACCTGATCTATTCATATTTCCTTTATGTTTCCACTTAACTTTTGATGTAGGTTTCTCTCTCGTTTCTAGAACATGTAAGTTGAAGTAGTCGTAAAGGCTATCCCACAAGTCGTTCCATGATAAAGGTACTGAAGCATAACCAGGAATGAAGAGTATATTGTAGTTTTTTGGATGCTTTCCTTTGGTTGTAAAATAAACTAAAAGTTCAGCTCCATCAGACATAGGAATATAAACTTGCTCTGCTTCTTTGTAGAATAGTTCTTTTTGTGTATATTCTTCTTCTTTATCTTCCTTTTGATCTGATTTTTTAGATTTCATGAATAAAATCATTATTTCTTCAGTTGTTTAAAAAACATTGTTGAACATTACGATTTTTTCTTTCTAAGGGATTACTTTATTTATGTTTGTATATTTCCTAGCTTGATTAAATTGGAGATTCCTAAAGATCACCCTAGAGCTCAATCCTTAATTGTTAGAGAAAAAATAATTGAAGGGATGCATAAAAATATTGTAGCTGAAGCAGGTTTAATTGCTCATGGAAGAGGAGAAGCTTTTGATTATCTAATTGGTGAAGAAACACCTAAATTTGCTCTAGAACAACAAAATGCAGCTGTTGCCTTACTCTTAACTGCAAAAAATCCCGTCCTTTCAGTAAATGGTAACGTTGCAGCTCTTTGTTCTGCAGAACTAATAAAATTTTCAGAAATACTAGATGCTCCGTTAGAAGTAAATTTATTTTATAGAAGAGAAGAAAGAGCACAATTGGTAGCAGAAAAATTAATTCAAAATGGAGCAAAAGAAGTATTAGGTATTAACAAAGACTATCTTACAGTAATATCTGAACTATCTCATTCTAGACGAGTGGTTGACAAAAGAGGCATTTTTTCAGCTGATGTTGTATTTGTCCCTTTAGAGGATGGAGATAGAACAATGGCTCTTAGAAATATAGGAAAGAAAGTAATTGCGGTTGATCTTAATCCGTTGTCAAGAACTTCTATCTGGTCATCTATAACCATTGTCAACAATATAATAAGAGCTATTCCAGAAATGATTGAAACTGCTGTTGAGTTAAAAAAATATTCAGAGGATAAATTAATTGGAATTGTCCAATCTTTCGATAATGATAAATCTTTAAGAGTAAGTCTTAACTATATATCTAAAAGACTTGAATCATTGGCAGAAAGTACTTTAGGGGATATTCGAAATAGTTGATAGATGGTGAATAAATGTCAAAATCCAACAAAATCACAATTAGAGATTTTCAAGCAATGAAAGACGATGGTGAAAAAATCACCATGATTTCAGCATACACTTACCCGATAGCAAAAATCATTGATGAGATGGATATAGACTCGATTCTAGTTGGAGATTCTCTAGGTATGAGTATTTTAGGTTATAAAAACACACTAGAAGTAACTATTGAAGATGTTATTCGTCATAGTCAGGCGGTTACAAGAGCTGTTGAGAGAGCTTTGGTGATTGGAGATTTACCTTTTCTTTCATATGGGATTAAAGACAAAGAAACTGTTAGAAGTGCTGGAAGATTAGTTAAAGAAGGTAAATGTGAAACTGTGAAATTAGAAGGGGGGAGAGAGAGAATTGAAGAGATTAAAGAAATAAAAGCAATTGGCATTCCGGTTCTAGGTCACATAGGTCTTACTCCAACATATGTTAACGAATTTGGTGGATTCAAAGTACAAGGTAGGAGTGTTGAAGCAGAAAAACGTCTAATTGAAGATGCTAGACTCTTAAACGAAGCAGGTGTTTTTGCAATTGTAATTGAATCTGTTCCTTGGAAACTTGCAAAAATAATTACTGAGACTATCTCTGTACCAACCATAGGTATAGGAGCAGGGCAATTCTGTGATGGTCAAGTATTAGTGATAGATGATATCATTGGTTTAACACCTTCCTTAAAACCTAAATTTGTAAAAAGATATGCTAATGTAAGCGAGGTTATAGCTAAAGCTGTAAGTGATTTTAAGAGAGAAGTAAAAGAATTGAGATATCCTTCAGATGAATATAGATATGATGACTAAGTATAACTTTTAATTGTTTTATAGCATATTTCTTCCTCGATATAACGATCAATATCAGACAGAACTGATTTATCTTTGTAAATAATAAAAATACCATTTCCTAACATAATTTGACTTACCATACAATCTTGCTGTTCTGTGTCTTGTATAAGTTGAATTACATCAGGTGTTGCTAGATAAGATGTAACAGAAAATTGTTTAGAGATAGTTGCAAATTTTTGAATAGAAGGCTTACTATAGAATTCTTGTAGAAACAGTTGCCCTACTTTATTTATCTGCTCTTTCCATTTTTCATTCTTAATTACTGACTTTGTTTCTATGGGACCTAATGAAATAGTAGCTATTTTGTATGAATTCTCTAAGATATTTTTAGCCTCTCCTATTCCTGGAGCTCCAACTTTTGTCCTGTATTCCCATCCCCCTTTTAGGAGACCTATGACATCACCTAGTCCCCCTCCATTTATCACTTCAGCTCTATGAGCGAGTTGATACAAATAAATTTCTGAAAGGTTTAAATCTAATAGCTCATTAAAGGCAAGACAACAACCTATAGCTCCAGAAGCACTTGCTCCAAATCCACAAGAGAGAGGAACTTCAAACTCATGAAACACTGAAATAGGATCAGAATTTGCTCTACGTAATTGCAAATCGTTTACAAGATAGCTAGTAATTACAGCTTTCTCATTACTAACTTCATTTCCATTGAAAATAATATGATTATGATTATCGTCGGAATATTCAACCCAAGTAGTAGTCCCCCTAGAAAGAGAAAATCCTGCACCTAAAGACCCTTTATGAAGAGGATCTGGATGATCATCATTTATTGTAAAAATTCCAGTAATATGAGAGGCTACCCAAAACTTCGTCATTATATCACATCAAAGTGAGCGTAATTCTAAAATAATTTGTTCTTTTGGAATATTTTTATTTGATAACTTCCGGATCAAATCAACAATCTTAGTATTTATTGGAGCTTTAACTCCTTTAGATTTAGCTAATCTTGTTATCTCGCTATTTAATACATCTATCTCTGTTCTTCTTTCAGCTTCAATGTCTTGTAACATGGAAGATTTATGTCTAGCTGTTTCTTCCGTTATTTTCCTTATTAGTTGTATTGAGTCTTCATAAGTTATTCCTAAATCTTTTGGAACTACACTGAGCATTTCTTGGATAATAGAATCTACAATTCTACTAAGAAATGCATCCTTTAATATTTCACCATTCTTCAATTCAGTAATTGCTGATAAAGGACCAATCGTGCAATTTACCATTGTTTTTAACCAGATATCTTTCCTAATATTATCAGACAAAACAACGTTCAAGCCTATATCAGTTAAGATTTCTTTCCATTCTGTTAACAAATCAATATCGTTATTATTTATGGGTCCAATTTTTGTTTCTCCAACACTTGCTTCAAAAGCTTCATTGTTATGTTTTCTATAAGCTGCTAGAGAGGTCAAACCTCGAAATATTCTCCAATTATTGTCAAACTTAAGAAAAGGATCCTCAATGTTTAGACCATTTTGCAGAAAAAGGATTGAAGCTGAAGATTTTAAATGTTTAACAAGATCATCTGCTAAAAATTCATTTACCCAAGTTTTGGCAGCTATAATGCACCTATCAAAAATCTGTTTTTCTGTCAATTCTCCATATACTTCGCAATCCTGAAGCTTAAGGCTTTCCTCTGTAGAAAGTTTTACTCTCAGTCCTTTCCTGCGGATAAGTTTAGAACTTTTAACACTAGTCAGACAGACTGTTGTGTAGTTCTTGAGAGCTAACCGTTTATATATAACAGAGCCAATAGCTCCTAATCCAACAAGGAGAATGGGTTTATCTTTATTCACAGATAATGAAAGATTCAGAAGAATAAAAGCTTTTTTGGGCAAAAAGCCATAACTTTATTTTGTTCTACACTTAAATAGGATACATGTCTCATACTTCAAAAGATATTGTTGGAACTTTAGGTAACGAACTGGAAGGAAAGACTATAATTCACTGTATAACCAGTTCAATCTCATGTTTTTTAGCACCTCAAATCTCAAGAAAACTGATGAGATACGGTGCTAAAGTAATTCCTGTTCTTTCTCCAGAAGCTGCAAAATTTATAAATCCTTTAATTTTCGAATGGGCTACTGGTGAAATTCCTATTACTAAAATTGAAGGTCAGGTAGAACATGTAAAATACGCAGGAATTTCTGCTAACAAAGCAGATTTAATACTAATAGCTCCAATTACTGCCAATTCAGTCTCAAAACTTGCTAATGGGATTATGGATACTACTGTAACTTTAGTTGCTGGTACAGCTTTAGGAAATAAAATTCCTACAATAATAGTACCTACAATGCATGAAGTAATGTTGTATAATCCAGCTATTAAAGATAATCTCGAAAAATTAGAGAAAATGGGAGTTGAAATATTATATCCTAGAATAGAAGAAGAAAAAGCTAAAATACCTGAAACAGATGAGATTGTAGAATATTGTTTAAGAGCTTTAAACGATTCTTCACTAAAAAATAAGACTGTACTCGTAACTGCAGGACCAACTCAAGCTTTTTTTGATGGAATAAGATTCATAAGCAATCCTTCCTCAGGAAAAATGGGATTTGCAATAGCAAATGAAGCATGGAGAAAAGGAGCTAAGGTCAAACTAGTATATGGGAATACCTCAAGTCAACCGTCGGAATATTTAGATGAAACTGTTTTTACAAAAACTGGAGATGAAATGCTAGTTGAAGTAAAAAATTCATTAAGTAAACAACATTATGATATTGTTATTCTAGCTGCTGCAATGAACGATTTCAAACCGAAAGAAGTGAGAGATGAAAAAATATCATCAAGAGAATCGTTAAAAATAGAATTAGAACCAGCAGATAAGTTAGCTGATATTATTAAAGAGATATCGCCTAACTCAATTTTAGTACTCTTCAAAGCTGAGTATAAGAAAGAAGATGAAGAATTGAGTGAAGCAGCATTGAAAAGGATGAAACAAGCTAAAGCTGATTACATCGTAGCTAATGATGTTTCAATTAAAAAATATGGTTTCCAAAGCGATGATAATAGAGTGGTAATTTTAGATACTAATAACGAATCAATTTGGATAGAAGGAACAAAAAATCTAATAGCAAAAGAATTGTTAAAAATAATTAAATTAGAAAAATAGAGGAATGAGGTTTAAAAAACTCTAATCTCCTCTTTTAATATGATGATCAAAGTTGAAGTCATTCTTGTATCCTTTGTATTTGTCAATTAAAGAACTGACATTAGCTTCTTCTTCAACTTGCTCATTCAAAAACCATTGGATAAGAAAATTTGAGCTATACTCTTTCAATTCCTTTGCAAGTTCATGAAGCTCAATTATTTTACCAGTAATGTATTTTTCATGCTCGTAAGCAGCTTCTAGAATTTCCAGTAAATTATTCCAATCTTGTTTCTGTTCTTCAAGAACTTGATAATGTACTGAACCTCCTCTTTCAATAACGTGAGTCTTGAATTTCATTCCGTGTTCAAACTCTTCTTCAGCTTGTTTAGTAAACCATGCAGCTAAGTTGTCTAAACTTCTTTCTTCAAACCAAGTTGCCATTCCTAGATAAATATAAGCTGATTCTAATTCCTCTTTAATCTGATCATTAAAAGCTTCATTCAATTTGTCACTAATGTTTGCCATTTTTTATCACTTGTAAATATGTTTCAAATAACGTATGGAAGCCTCTCTTTTAAGTCTAATCGTTTGTGCATTTTCTTCACACACCTTTTGCTTAATGCAAATCTTTTTACATAAAGAAATACTGGGATAATTTATGCAAGTTGTGAAGATAACAAAAATAAAGTGTCCTAATTGTGGAAATATAGAGACAGTTGAAATGCCTGAATATGTTTGCGTAAGGACATATAAATGCCCCAAGTGTGAACAAGTGTTTAAACCTAAAGAAGGAGATTGTTGTGTATTTTGTAGTTATGCAGATGATGAATGTCCTTCTAAACAACAAGAGAAAGAATGTGGAGACTAAATCAGGTATAAACGGGAGGAGAGAAAGAGTATCTAAAGTCTTTTGGGAGATATCTTTTCAATTTTTCAAGATTTTTAAACATTAAGTGGAAGTATTTAAGTTCTGGCATTTCTAGAGCTTCTGAAAGAGATATCCATTTAAATTCTGTATGTTCCCAAGTAATCTTAACCTCACCTTTAAGATATCTACAATAATATGCTATGAAAACCATCGGAAATTCTTTTCCTCCCCGATAAAAGAATCCTGTGTCTAATGGCATAACAACTTCAACTTCTAAGCTAGTCTCTTCCATTACTTCTCGTAAAACGCCTTCAACTGGTGATTCATCCTTTTCAAGTCTACCTGTTACGGTTTCCCAAGCTTCTGGTTCAAAATCCTTCTTTGGTGATCTTTTTAGAACAAGAAATTCATCATCTTTTTCAATAATAGCAGCCATACCAACATAGACTTTTTTCATGAAAGAGTATTTAATTAAGGGTTTATATTACTTTTTAGATGGGGAATTTGCATTCAATCTAGCCCAAATAATCTGTATTTTCTGTTTAAAATATCTTTATCATTTATAGTTTCTCTATTCTTTTCAGCATCGAACACTAATAGCATTGGAATTCCAGTTTTCAATTTCTGAATTTCGTAACCAGTTTTGTATACTTCTAATTGATTTATACCATCAATTATATCACGCGCACCAAAACAGGAAACTTTCTTTTTTCTATAGGAAATTGTGTAAATTTAATGGTCCATCCATTAAAGAAATTCTTGTTACATACTTCCTCAAAAAGTTCTTCTAGAGAGTTTGTTAAATGTTTATTTCTTATTGATTCTTTTTTTTGCAATTTAATAATATCATTACTTAGTTTAATTTCTCTTGATTTTTGTTGTTCAGTTTCTTCCTCAACATCTTTTATTTGTTGCTTTATAACTGACAAAGAAATAATGTCAAAATTTTTCTTTTTTGAATCTACATCGTTATTCTTTTTGAATAGGTCTTCTTTGGGAATTGAATCAATAAGTTCATTAATTTTATCATTATTTTTTCAGCCCAGAAAGAACCAAATAGACCTAACATAATAGCATGTATTAGAGTCGTTTTTCCTGAACCAGCCTCACCATATATAATTCCTATATCATTATCCTTAAAATTTATTGTAAGTTTTTGACTTAATGTCTCAGTTAACACGTTTTCCACTGTTAAAGATAGAATTTCAGGTAAATTCCTAATACCATACATACTTCCCACCTTACAAATTACAAATGTTTAGAATTGAGAAATTAGATAAATAAATCTTTCGAAAATCCTGTGTGAATTGTAATTTTATTCATTTAATACAAAATTAAATGTAGTAAAAAGAAAATAGAAATCTTCTTACTTCTTTGTAACAATAAGATGTTTCACATCTCTATTGTACCTACTTTTTATATTAGAAGTGTAAGTTTTACTAAATGAAGTCATTTCAAATTTTCGCTTATCACTGTATAGTTCTGATATAAATGGAGTCTCTTTAATAATTATGATAAAATTTGATTTTGTTTTGGAAAGAATATTAGCAAGTCTTTGATGATCCTTCTTAGAGAAATTATTATCTCCATATTTACTGAAAACGGAATCATATGGCGGATCAATAAACATAAAGTCGTTATTTGTAAGTTTTGATTCAATTATTGCTTTTTCAAAGTCCATATTTTTAATTATAGTGTTTCTGAAAAGATTCTTTACATCTTCTGAAATAACGTACTTAATTTTTTTACTAAAATCTTTTTTATTATAATTAATTCCCCCATAAGGTATGTTGAATTCTCCAGAATCATTATGTCTAAACATACCTCCAAAACAATATTCTCTAATGAAATAATAATTTGCTATTTTTTTCTCTTTAGTGATTTCATTTTTTGAATCAAGTTTTTGATTTAAAATATCTCTAAAATGATAATAAAATCCACTTTTTACACCAGTTTCTATATGCTCTCTAATATCCGATGAATTAAAGTTATTATTTTTATCTATTTTTTTTTTGATTTTAAAAATTCTAGTAAGAAGACTTTTCCTAATAGATTCAAACAAACAAAATTGTTCTATACAGAAATCTTCCTCAAACATGCTAAAAAAAATTGAAGAATTTTCATCAAAGATTCTATTTATTTCTTCTTCTAATTGATATTCTGAAAGATTATTAATACTAAATTTGTCATAGATATTTATAATTTCAGGAAATAGAGGTTCAATGAAATCAACGATCCTATTCCAATGAATTACATACTGAAAGAGTTCCTTTTTAAAAACTTCACTACCTTTTTTTACGAGTTTATAAAAATCCATTAAATTATTCGATATATCATTAATAATAGCTTTTTTTGGTTTTAAATAAAAAAAGAGAGCACCCCCACCAAAAAATGGTTCAATGTACCTTTCATATTCTGGTATAATATCTACAATATGTTTTATCTCAGAAGATTTACCTCCTGTCCATTTAATTAGTGGTTTCAGAATTCTCATTCCTTTGTATTTCTATTATATTCTCAATGAGAGAGATATATATATTTGAATCTTTTCCTTTCTTAGGTTTAAATATGCTTTTAAAATATAAAATAGTATGCCATTTGAGAAATCATCAAATAGAGATGGTCTGGCAGGGGATAATAAGATATATTCTAAGATAGACGGTAATTACGACATACTTTCTTTGGATGACCTTTTTGATTTATCTAAAGCAAACACAATTGAAGTACCTTCTATTGACTCAAAAGGAAATCAAATTTGGGTAAGAGTCACCAATATCATATTTATTGGTAAAAGAAAATCCTTGAAAGTAATTCCCACAAATGGTTTGTATTTTACAACTATTGGAACACAAAAGATACCTACAATAATAACTGCAATTAAACTTAAACAGACTTCTGATATGAATCTTAGATTTATAGAAATAAAAGAAATAAAAAAACTTGATAAATTTTGGTTTTTATCACATTTTGAGAATAACCTAAAAGAAGGAGAAACGAGTGATTACAAAAATGGTTTTTTTGTAGGTTTTTTCTTAGCAGAAGGGAACTATATCTACTATTCTCACAAGTTAAAACAAAATTCAAAGTTTTCAAATTATGCTCTCAAAAGATGGAGCTTAGAAAAAGGGTATAGTAAAATTGAAGATTATTTATCTCAAAGAAAAGACAAAAGAATTAAAGGTTTACAACTTTCTTGTGGTTACAAAGACTTAAAGAAAGGATATCTAGACAAGATAGTGTTTTCAAAGAATATCAACAGATATGGTAAAAAGGTTCATGTTTCTATTTATGATAAAAATGCAATTTCCATTATCAAACGGTATGTACACGGTTCTACAAGTAAAAATAAACGTCTTAAACAATTAGCATTTAATAAATCCAAATCCTTCTTACAAGGGGTACTAGATGGATTTATTGCTGGCGACGACTATATTGCAAAAACTCGAATAAGTATAGGAATGACAAACAACTATATTCTTAGAGATCAGTTGATGATAATTAGTAAGATGCTGAAATTCGAACCAAGATTTAGTGAAAGTAAAATTAATTTGAAGAATTATAAAAAAACGTATCAAATCCTTATTTTAAGATTGTGTCCTTTAGAGAAAAGATTCATTCGAAATAATATATTTTTTCAAAACCTTAGGAGAATAGACAAATACGAAACACAAAGAATCTATAGAATTGAACTTGAGAGTAGAGCAGCTTTAACAGATGAATGGAATAGACTACTAGTTCTTGGAAATGGTTGTATAGTTCAAGTATAATGAGTAAAAATCAAAGAAAAAGAGATAAGAAAGGAAATCGGATGATTTCAATTCGTTTTATATTTATTAAACCACTCAATAATTTTCTGTAACCTGTCTTTCACATGTTTAGGTTTACCTGATCTACTCAATTCGTGCCCTTCTTCAGGATATCTAATTAACTCAGCTTCAACACCTACTCTAAGAAGTGAAGCAAAATACTCTTCTCCTTGGTTGATAGGTACCCTGAAATCATTTTCAGAGTGTATTATCCTAGTTGGTGTCTTAACTTTATCAACATAAGCTATTGGAGACAATTCCCACAACTGATTCAAGTCTTCCCATGGATAAGATCCTAGTTCTTCACTAATGAATCTAGGGATATCAGTTGTTCCCCAGAAACTCACGTTGTTATAGACTCCACGTTGAGGAGCAGCAGCTTTAAAACGATTATCATGTCCTATAATCCATGCTGTCATGTAACCGCCATATGATCCTCCAGTTATGAAAAGATTGTTTTCATCAACATAACCACGTTTTATTACTTCATCAACACCTTTCAAGATGTCTTGTTCTGGTTTTGTTCCCCAGTTTTTTACAATATAACGGAAATCATAACCTCTTCCACTAGAACCTTGAGGATTACAGTAAAATATGACATAACCTTGAGAAGCAAAAAATTGATATTCAAACCACATAGAGCGCTCATAAGGACTCCATGTAGCATGCGGACCGCCATGGATCTCAAGTATAAGTGGATACTTCTTATTTTTATTAAAATCAGGAGGTTTTACAATCCATCCTTGAATATCAACATCCTCAAATCCTTTGAATCTTATTTCTTCTGTTTCAGAGATAATCTTATCTTTTAGAAACTCCTCATTTGATTTCCAAAGAATCTTAAGTTCTTTATACACAAAATCATATGTTTGAAGAATTGATATATCTTCTGTAGTAGAAACAACTAGAGCAATTATTCCTTGAGTACTGTCGACATCGAAAGAATAAATTAAAGAATCTCCGTTATAGATTTTTTCTAGACTCTCCCTTTCTATGTTGTATCTGTAGATTAAATTTCGTTCCCATTCATCAGAGATGAAATAAAGATAATTTGATTCAGCATCAAATATAGGTTCAAATGAATGATTATCTATAGTTTCACTTACCCATTTCTCTTGGCCTGTTATAGTATTATGTAGAGTTAACTGATTATTTTCAGTAGAAGGTACTGTAATTTCCTTAACTGAATTATAAACTAACCATTCACCATTAGGAGACAGTTTCAATCCTGCTCCAAAACCATAAACTAATTTCAGTATTTTTTCTTCTTTTGTATCTACATCTATTTTCACAATCTCGTACTCATAAAGATCGTTTAATTGTCCAGTCTCTTTGTATTTCACTGCAAAAATTGTCTTATTATCCAGACTTAAATAAGGATCAGAATAATTAAGATCACCTTCAGTAATTCTTTCTGTTTTTTTATCATCTAAATTTAGAATATAGATATGGCTTATTTTATCATCCATAAAATCTGTTCCTTTTCTATAAACAATTTTTGAAATCACTCTAGGATTAATTTTTTCTTGTTCTTTCTCTTGTTCTTCTAGATTCTTAATTTTTACATCAAGTTCAGAGAGTTTTTCCTTCTCTTTCTTTTCCTCTTGTTCCTTATTTTTATTCTCTTCTTCTAGCTCATCTGCATTTATTCTATGAGTAAAAACAATCTTCTTCCCATCTAAAGACCAATTAAAATCTCCAACACCATTTTTCATGTTAGTATATCTAATTGCTTCACCACCAGTAATTGGCATAATGAAAAGTTGTGGTTTAGCTTTTTCTCCTCCTCGAACTGAAAGAAAAGCAATTTTGTCTTTATTGGGAGAGAGTTTCATATTTGAGTCTTGAGATAATCCACTTGTAAATTGATAAGGTTCTTTTCCTTTAATAGCAAATATTGCAGAATTATACTTATCTTCACCTTGATTTATTTTCTGTTCTTCAAATAAAATTGTTTTTTCAGGTAGAATTTTTGTGGTTACAATTTTTTTGAATGAAAACAAATCATCAAGTTCAAATTTTGTTTTTTCCATTTAAAACAACTTTTTAGTTTGCCTAACCTTAAAATTGTGTCTTAATAATGTTTTCATTAACCTATTTCTTTTCAAAGAACATTGAAATCTGCAGTGTAAATTTTATATATGCAACTTTCATTATAGAAGGCTAGAAAAATAATGGGTTTCATCGAGAGATATCATAATTTCTTAGAAAAATACAAAGTGGTAGTTATCATAGTTTGGTTGGTCATCTTTGGATTTAGTGTCTGGTTAGGACCAAGATTTCTAGATGAAACGTCATCAAATTTTGAAGCTCCTGAGGATTCACCTAGTGTTATCGCAGATGGAATCCTAGCAGAGGAATTCCCGAAATATATTAATCAAACAAGTGCAGTTATAGTTTTAAGAATGATTGAGGAAAATATAAGTATAATTAATTCTCAAACAGAGGCATTTTGTACTTCTTTAGGATATGATATTGAAAACTCGAATTTTAGTCAATATATTGTTTCTTTTCTCAACTATTACATTTTAAATGCTGAAAATTTAAGTGATTATGCTTCAGCATTAGTTTCTTCATCAGAGAGATCTATGATAATAAATATTGAATTTGAATATGAAGAAGAAACAGGAATGATAGGTGCGTTTGTTCAATTCTTAAGAGATGAAATAGAAAAACTACATATTTCTGAGACCTATAATGCATACTTAACAGGTTTCTATGTCATGTACATAGATATGCAAGCAGCTACTGAAGAAGACCTTACAAGAATGGACATGATTGTTTTACCAATAGCTTTAGTGGTTCTTGCAGTTGTATTAAGAAGTCTCAAACTTATGATTATCCCACTAGCTTCGATGGGATTTAGTATCTTAACTTCTTTCCTAATTATGTATCCATTATCACTTGTCTGGGAAATATTTTCTTTTGCACCAAGTATAATGATGTCTCTAGTAATAGCACTTTCTATAGATTATTCACTATTTTTGTTAACTAGATACAGAGAAGAAATAATGAAAGGAAAATCAGTTTCAGAATCTGTTCATTTAATGAGTAAGAACGCAGGTCATACAATTACAGTCTCAGGTCTGATTCTGGTAGTATGTTATTTAGGTCTCGTTTTCTTTCCATTAGAATTATTATCAACTATAGGATTAAGTGCTGCAATTACAATATTTATAACACTAAGCGTTAATCTTACATTTACTCCTGCAATTCTCTTAACATTTAAAGAATTCTTCAAGAAATTTACTCTTTATAAGAAACTAAAAAGAAGAAAAATGGAAGAAGAGAAAGATGTTAAAAAGCGAGAGATAGCTGATCAACTAAGAAGTGTGTGGTATAAAGTAGGTAAATTTTCCACAAAATATGCTCCATTTCTAATAGTGATAATCATTGCAATTGCAATACCCGTATCTATTCAAGTGTTTAAATTCCAAAGATCAATAGATTTTCTCCAGATTTTACCTAGAGGATCTGATTCAGATTTAGCTTATCAAGCATTTAGTGAGGATTTTAGCCCAGGTCAAATGCTCCCTTTCTATCTTATAATTAAAACGAATCAAACAAATGGTATTCTTTCTACTGAATTTTTCAGTAATGCTAGTTTAATAATAGACAGACTAGTAACGGATACACAAGTAGATTTAGAAAGTTTCACCTCAATTGTTTGTGTAGCAGGAACTTTTGTTCCTTACTCATTTGCAAGAAAATTTCTGAATGATTCATACCCAGAATACTATACAGCAGATGCGGCTATGTATAGAGAAATTTTCAAAATGAACACTAATTCAGACAATTCAACAACAACACTTAGTATAAGCACACCTTTTGACCCCTGGGGTGATAAAGCTGAAGAATGGGTGAAAACTACACGAGGAATAATCAATGAAGTTCAAGAGACTTATGGGTATGAACTCTACCTTGCAGCTGGTTCTGCATTTATGATTGATGCAATAGATGCAGTTTACAAACTATTTCCTATAATGATAATAGTTACAATTGTGGTTATTTACGTTATAATCGCTATTATGTTTCGATCAGTCTTCATACCTTTTAGATTGATAGTTACAATAGGTTTGACGTTGTCTTGGATTTATGGTTTGAGTATTCTGGTATTTGAGACAAGTGCTTTTAACACAATCATTCCAGCTCTGCAAAGAGTAACAGCTCTTTATTGGCTTGTACCTATAATGGCGTTTACAATTCTAATAGGATTAGGATTAGATTACGATATATTCTTATTGTCTAGGATTTCAGAATATAGAGACAAAGGTTTTACAGAAAAAGCCTCTATACACAAAGGATTGTTCAAAACAGGGAATGTAATATCTTATGCAGGAATTATCATGGCCATAGCATTTAGTGGATTGATGCTATCAAAAGAGATGGTCTTAAATCAATTTGGATTTATGTTATGCATAGCAGTATTAATAGATACATTCATCATTCGAACAATACTAGTTCCAGCGATAATGGCTGTAGCAGAAAAGTGGAATTGGTGGCCAAAGAAAGTCCCTGAACCAATAAAAACGGAAATGGATATAGAATAATTTCAAATATTTGCGATATAAGTTTATGTCAGAATTCAATTTAATATTGAAAATGGCATCAAAACTAGGTAAAGGAACAATTATCATTCTTTTTTGTATTTTAAGTACACTTCTAGCCATACAGGGTTTGGAAACACTGTTGGAACAAAAGAATTTGTCAATATAGTTTGAGTAGGGAATTCATTTTTATGGTATGTTGACATATATGATGTTACTTTTGAAATTAAACTAGAAGCAGAAACAGTTCTTAATAAAAATGATAAGATTGAAGTTACTATTAATAAAGAACCTGAATTAGAAAGCGCTGAGATTGGAGATGTTTTTGAAGGCATCACAGGAATTGATTGTGTCAACTATACAGTAAATGATCAATATTTCAACTCAACAGATACTTTTCATTATGAACCATATCCATTCTATGCTGGTTGGATTTACGCTATTTCATTCCAAGGTATTGATACCCAAGGTTGTACAAATTTCATGGAATTGATGCAAGACATGTTTGAAGAACCAAAAGAAGGAATTTCTGTTATTACTAAAGAGCTTACTGAATCTTATTATGAGCTAGAGTATACTTATGAGACAGCTTTAGAAAAAAGATACATAAGGAAAAAATATGATAGAGACACTGGAATCTTATTAGCATGACATGAAGATGTCGAGCTATACGCCATTGGTAACATTGATATTCTATTGGTATCAGCTGATATTCTTCTAGTATATGAAGATGAAAAAATAAGAACAGCTGATTTTTCCTTGTTAGTTTTAGTTCTCTGTTTTCAATTAATTACAATCTTTCTAAATAAATGGAAAAAGAAAAAAAAGAACTAAAAGTAGACTATTCCAATTAATTTCCAGAAGTAAGGTAACACAAAGGAAATCAAAAGCAATCCAAAGATATCAACTAAAGAACCAATTTTAGCCATTTCTTTGACTTCATATTTACCTGTACTATATGCTATCATAGTAGGTGGCGTTCCTTGTGGTAACATGAAATCCACACTTGAACCTATTGCCGCTACAACAGCTAGTAGAAGAGGATCTATATTAAATAGTAAGCCAAGAGGAATGACTAGTGGTACAAGAATGGATGCAGATCCAGTATTTGAAGCCATAAAAGTCAAAACAATACTAACAACAGCAATTAAAGCTATAAAGAGAATTTTACTTGAAATACCTATACCTTCTAAAGAAAAAGCAATAAGATCACCAGCACCTGATTCAGTAAGTATAACACCAAGTGTTAGTCCTCCTCCAAAAATTAAGATAGCATTCCAATTTAAATCATTAACATCCTTTCCTCTGAGAACAGTACTATTTTCAAATATAGCTGGTACAAACAAGAGAAAAGCTGCGATTATTGCTACAATAGAAGAAGAAAATGTTGGGAAGAGGTATTTCTTTATTGTTCCTTCTAAAAACCAAAGGATTAAAGCTAAGATGAAAATCGAAAGAACATAAATTTGTTTCTTGTTCAGATGTCCCATATTGTCAAGTTCTTTTTTAACTGCTTCTTTTGCATCTGTTATACTTTCTTTTGGTACTTCAGGTTTAAAAACTATCCAGAGGTATAACCAAATTAAAGGTAACATTAAAAGTACAATCGGGAGACCAAAAATGAACCATTGACTAAAAGTAATAGTTATTCCTGCAAACTGAGATAAAAGAGCAATAGCTATTGGATTTGCTGGTGTACCGATTGCAGAGCCAATACCTCCCAGAGAAGCGCTATATGCAATTCCTAAAATTAATGCTTTACTATATTTATCGATTTTTTTCTTATCAACTTCTTCGTGTACTTTGAATTTATCAGTAACTGCAACAGCAATGGGTATCATTGTAGCAGCAGTAGCTGTATTGCTCATAAACATTGAGAGGACTGCAGTAATAGTCATCATTAGAAGCATAAGGATTCTAGGATTATCAGGACTAATCCTGACAATATTCAAAGATATCCATTTATCTAAACCTGTTTTATTCATTGCTTTTGAAATTACAAATCCTCCAAGAAATAAGAAAATCACTGGTTCAGCAAATGGAGCTAATAATCCACTAGCACCTAATTTTAACGTTATCACACCTACAACAGGTATCATCAAACTTGTTGCAACTAGAGGTATTGTTTCCATTACCCAAAGAATACCGACCGCAAATAGAAGAGATATCACCACATTAGACCTATATGGTAATCGTAAACTAAAAATAACCCATTTCTGAGCTTGATAATCAGCTTCTAAAGAAGAAGCTGGTAGAGTAAGATCTAATCCATTTTCTTCAGTACTTGAAATGCTAACACTAAAGTTGCCTATATTTGGTACAGGATTAACAGTATTATTCAGTGGGTCTGTAATTGAAGTTCTAATAATCAATTTTTTATCATAACCCACTTGCACTTTAGGTGAATAAGCTAACCAAAGCGTTAGGTTATCACCTAAATCATAAGTTTTTACTGTTTCTGGATGTGTAGTGCCATTGTACAATAAAAAAGTGAAGGAGATATTTTCAGAATACTGATTAGTACCGTTATCATAAAAACAGTGCAGAGTTGCCATATGCAATGCTTCTTCTTTCTCACCAGCTACAGTTCCCTGGGCCAAGCCCATTGTAAGTCCAATTGCAGTAACTAATAGCGCTACTGACACAACTATCTTAACTATTTCTTGTTTTTTTATTTCCATAAGATCCCTCTAATTTCACGATGGAAACATTTAGTAAAACTCCTTAGTTATAATATCTATTTGCTCCTTACTCAAATCAAGAGGTGCTTTTGCAGGAATCACACCTTGATTGAGTGTAAAATCTCTCTCTTCGTAAGTTGTTTTATTCTCAATTTGATAGAAGATTCCAATAGGTAAATCATCTTTAATGAATCTTTGATTTGAAAGATCTAATGCTGAATAAATATCTTCTTTATCATGGTCGGTATCTTCGACTTTGTAGACCTTTTCTCTGAAATAATTGAAAGTTTGATTTTTATTGAAAGTTATACAGGGACTAAAAACATCAACAAATGCAAAACCTCTATGAGCGATTGCTTCTTTAATTACATAACTAAGATGTTGTAAATCACCTGAAAATCCTCTTGCAACAAAAGTAGCTCCTGCTGAAATTGCGACAGTAATAGGATTTAGAGGATTTTCTATAGAACCTCTTGGTGTAGTTTTTGTAATAGTTCCAACTGGAGTTGTTGCACTAGCTTGACCTGTTGTCAAACCGTAAACAAAATTATTTGAGACTATTGTTATAATATCAACATTTCTTCTACAAGCATGTAAGAAGTGATTACCACCAATTCCGTAAATATCTCCGTCACCACCGTATACAAGTACAGTTAAATCAGGATTGGCTAATCTTATACCAGTTGCAACAGGAATTCCTCGTCCATGAACTGTTTGAAGACCATAGACTTTCAGAAAGTTAGGCATATGTGAAGAACAACCTATTCCACTTACTAAAACAACTTCCTCTGGAGTAAGCTCTAATTCTACTAGGGCTTGTCTTATAGCTCTCCATTGAGAGAAGTTCCCACATCCAGGGCACCATGTTGGCTTGAAATTACTTTCATAATCTTTTAGAGAAAAATTGAATTCGTTACTCAATATTCAACACCTCTTTTACTTTCGCAATAATCTGCGACGGAACTATTGGTTCTCCGTCCCACCTTCTAAAACTATGTTTGATATCGAAGCCTGTTTTCATTCTAATGAAATCATTCATTTGACCAGTATAATTTTGTTCTATACAAAGTATCTCCTTTGAATCATCCAAAATCTTTCTAACTTGAGAAGTATGGAATGGATTAATTGTTTTAATATGTAATTGTTTAGCAGATATGCCTTCATCTTTTAGTAAGTTGATAGCTTCTCTGACAATATACTTTGTCGAACCCCATGAAACCAAAGTAATAGAAGAATCTTCCTCTCCAAAAACAGAAGGCTCTTCAACTTCTTTCAAGATTAAGTCCAGTTTTCTCATTCGTTTTTTAACCATTTCTATTCTAATTGGAAGAGTCTCAGGCAATCCAGCTAATGTGGAAGCAATGGAGGTTCCTCTCTCATTTCTTTCACTAGAACCAGTGAAAAACATTCCGTTTTTTGTTCCAGGTAGTGTTCTATCAGAAACACCAGATTCAGTGATTCGATATCTTGTAAAATTTTCATCAGGATTTTTAAGAATTCCAAATCTTTTATTTTTCCTTTCCAAATCCAATTTTCTGACAGTAGCAATTTGCTCCGACAAATACAAATCCATTAAGATTATAACTACGATTTGATACTTCTCAGCAATTTCTATTGCTTCTATACCAACTTTAAATGCTTCAACAATTGAACTAGGAGCTAAAATAACCTTAGGAAATTCTCCTTGACTTGCACCATATACTTGGAAAAGATCAGCTTGTTCTGTTTTAGTAGCCATACCTGTTGATGGTCCAGCTCTTTGAGAGTTAATGACCACTAGTGGAATTTCTTCTATTCCTGCCATGCCTATAAGCTCTGTCATTAAGCTAAAACCTCCACCAGAGGTTCCAGTTGCTGCTCGTGCTCCACAGTAAGCTGCACCTATCGCCATTCCAACAGCAGCTATTTCATCCTCCGTTTGTTTAACAATCATTCCTAATTTAGGCAGATATCTTGTTAAATAATGAACAATAGAGGTTGCAGGTGTCATAGGATAACCAGAATAGAATTTTAAACCAGCAGATAACATACCAAGAGCTAAAGCTTCGTTTCCAGAAATTATCATCTGTTGAGCTTTTCCATATTTATGTTTCTCCCATTTAACTGGCCAATTATTTTCATTTGCATATGCATATCCTTTCTCTAAAGCTTCATAATTAGTAGATACTATTTCTTCTCCTTTATCTCCAAATTGCTCAAATATTACTTCTTTAACAAGTTCTTCATCTAAACCTAGAATATAGCTTATTGCACCAAAACCAACTATATTTTTTAAAACCTTTAATTTAGAAATATCTTTTGTAATAGATGCCAAAGGTATTGGAAGCTTAATTATATTTTCAGGATATTCTAACTCATCAAGATCGATATAATCATTATCATAAATTACTTTATTACCAGAATTCACTCGTACCTTATGAATCTCAGCTACATGTTTATTCAAAAGAACTATAATATCCGCATTTTCTCCTACTGAAAGCACTTCATCAGTTGAAGCTCGAATCTGGTATTCGTTATATCCACCACGGATAACTGACTGATAACTTCGAAAACCAAGAACATTAAAATTATGCTTTTTCAAGATTTTTCCGAATAGGTCACCTAAAGATACTAAACCGTCTCCTGCACTACCTACAAATCTGATTATAACATCTTTTGTCATTGGGCTTTTCCTAGCGATTTATAATGCTAACAGCTGAAGAAAAAGGTGACTTATGAATGTTATCTTGTGTCCTTATTCTTGATAAAATGTTACCATTTAACCCATCCACCAAACAAGAAAAATTATCTCAGCTGGTAAAGCTATTAGTGCAATCAAGGTCAATAACGCTATTGATCTACTTGTAACTATTTCATCTAAATTAAAGTACTTTGCATACGCAGTATTTGCTACAGCGGGAGGAGCTAAACTCTGAATAGTCATTGCCACAATCATACCTGCGGGAATAGGCAAAAAGAAGAGAATGATAACAGTTAACAAACCTCCACCAAATCTAGCTAAAACTTGTCTGAACAAAGCTACTTCTTTCCATTCTTTTCTCTTAGGTAATTTGAAACTTAAACCTACTAAGGCTAACATTATCACCATAGAAATGTCTTGAAAGATTTCTACAGCTGGATAATCTCCTAAAGAAAAAAGTCCTAAAGCAAAACTATTAGGTCTTATAATTGTTGAGACATTAACAACAGTAAAATCAGTGAAATAATGAGCAATTGTAATTTGCCCTATGGAAAATCTCAAAATTAATCCAATAGCCATTCCAATTGTAGGTGGAAAAAGTACTAATCCTTTAACTATTTTCCAAATAGATTTCTTTTCAGATGATCCAAATTGTAATCCTATATAAACGCCAATTGTATTTCTGTAGATAGTTTGTACTATGAGGTAAAGAGAGGCTGCTAATAATCCTTCTGCTAACAAATTACCTGTCATTATTCCTATTATAATAGGAAAAGGAAAGAAAAGTGCATTCATGAAACCAGTAGTATTAATTTCTGCACCTATCGTTTGGCAT
>CAZJUB010000034.1:0-25740 GCA_964549075.1 uncultured archaeon
TATGGTTTGTGGAGATGGATATATCTTAACACATTCTTCTGAAACTGTTGAGATTCTAGGACAAAAAGAAGTCGATGAATTCCTCCCTTCATATAAAGCAGAACATGCGTATCTTGATGTTGACAGACCAACAGCTCAAGGTATTATAGTACCACCTCATTATCACATGGAAGCAAAATGGCAAATCCACCAAGCGATGAGAAATGCTAAACAAGTAATCCAGGAAGTAAATGATGAATTCGCTAAGACATTTGGAAGAGATCACGGAGGATTAATTCAATCTTATAGAATGGAAGATGCAGAACAAGCTTTAGTAGTAATAGGTTCGATTTCAGGAACAGTACGAGGAGTAGTTGACGAGTTAAGAGAAAAGGGGTACAAAGTAGGTATGGTGATTTTGAGGATTTTCAGACCATTTCCTTCAGAAAAAATCTTAGAAACTTTAAAGAATGTTCAATCAATAGGTGTCTTCGATAGAAGTTTTTCTTTTGGTTCAGCTGGTCAATGCTTTTTAGAAGTGAGAAACGCTTTGTATGGATTAGATATTCCAATGTACAACTTTATTGCTGGATTAGGGGGATTGGATGTGAGGGAAGAAGATATCAGGTTCATGTTTGACAAATTGCTAACTGTAAAAAATATGAAAGATATCAACGATCCTATAATCTTCGTCAATACCAGGGGGGTAACAATTTGAAACTAAGTGAATTACCTGATAAAGGACCATATACTTCAGGAGATAGAGCTTGTTCAGGATGTATGGCTGCAAACATAGCTTTGAATGTTATGCGTATTTTAGGTAAAAAAACCATTGTGAGTGTCCCACCAAATTGTATGAGCGTCTTTGCAGGTACCTTTCCTGAACTAAATTGGGACGTACCATACTTCCATATGCAATTCGCTAATCTTGCTTCGACATTGACAGGAATCTCTCGAGCTTTGAAAACACTAGGCAAAGATGATATCGTTGTGGTCGGATTTGGCGGTGATGGGGGAACAGGAGATATGGGGCTACAAGCTCTCTCTGGTGCTGCTCATCGAAATGAAAATATCCTTTATATCTGCTACAATAACGAGGCATACGAAAATACTGGAATTCAAGCTTCTGGTTCCTCTCCTTACGGCACCTGGTCTTCAACAACTCCTGTAAAAGGGAAACTAAGAGGTAATGAAAATTTTCCCAAGGACTTACCTCGTATCATGATTGCACACGACAGTACTTATGTTGCTACAGCTTCTACTTATCATATCCAAGATTTCATCAGGAAAATAGAGAAAGCAAAAAATCTTCGAGGATTCAGATATATAGAAGTTCTAGCTGTTTGTAATCCCGGTTGGAGAGTACCGAGTCACATGGGACCAGAGTTGATGAAAGAAGCTGTTGACTGTGGATATTGGCTTCTCTTTGAATATGATAAAGGTAAACTTACTATCAATAAAAATCCAAAATTTACTGGTCTCAGAGAATTTCTTTCTAAACAAGATCGTTTCATGCACATAACTGAAGCACAAATAGAAGAGATGGAAGCATATATTCAACGAAGATGGAAAGCCATTAAAAGACTTGAATCGACAGAAGAATAGATTTTTCTTTCTCCACTCTCAAACACATTCCCTCTTTGATTAGCTTCCTATCTAATAAAATTTATATACTCGCGCCAATAAGACTCACATACTATGTCAAAACTTAATGTTTGGTCATCAGGTGCAGGAATCGTAGGTCTACTTTTCTTGGTAGCAGGAATTGTAGGATCTGTTTTCCAATTCATATTCCTTTATCTCCCGTACTTTCAACTAGGTGGAGGAGACTGGCAATCAATACTATTCTTTGCTCTCAGTATAGGAGCAATGGCTTTTGGTGGTTTAGTACTAATCATCTCCTTTTTCGGAGTTCCAAAAGCTTTGTGGATTATATTCACATTTTTAGTAGTTGGATGCGCTCTTGTACTGCCAATATGGTTTGCAGTTGATACTGGAATGTTTGTTTATGTAGTTGGAGACGCAATGTCAGTACCATTCTTGTTTGTAATACCAACTAATCCAATGTTAGATTTCATTGGATTCTGGTTGTCAGCTGGTGGATCCTTATTGGCTATGCTAATTGGAATCTTTATTCCAAGCAAATATTAGAAAAGAATATAATTTATGGAGATTTCATCTCCTTTTTTTTAAATTATATATGTAAATATTCGTATCAAGAGATTCAGCACTTTTATGTAGCTAATGTTTACAGATGATACTCTCTCAAAATTTAAATATCCAAATGTTTTACTTCTCTCACTATGACCGTAAAATTACGCATTTGGTCATCAGCTGCAGGATTTTCTGCACTGATCTTCTACTTACTAGGTGTTGCAGGAGCTGTTCTTCAATTCATATATTTGTATCTTCCAGCTTTCAAAGATGAATATATGACTGGAGGTGATGTAATGTATCTTATATATTTCATCATGATTATAGCCGTTGCATTTTTTGCAATTTTAGCGATATTCATATCAATTTTTGGTATTCCAAAATTCTTATGGTTGACATTAACATTTTTGTCTCTCGCTTGTATTCTAGCTATCCCTCTAATAGTCTTAGGCATGGGTAATTCATTCCCATACATAAGTGTAAATTTCGCAGACACTACTGAAATGTTAAATTTCATTGGTTTCTGGGTTGGGGTTGGCGGGACCTTCCTTGCAACATTTATTGGACTCTTTGTACCAAAATACTACTAGATAGAAAAGAAAATATTATGATTGGAAATTTCTCCAATCTTTCCTTTTTTTTGTGTTATCAAAATTAATTTCTTAATGTTTAAATACTTGATTAGGCAGTATAAACACATGGCAAAGGCTAGAATTTGGTCTTCTGGTGCCGGAATTATATCGTTGCTATTTTATCTTGCAGGTGTAGCAGGAGCGGTTTTGGAATTTATTGGATACTACTTACCTGAATTCCAAGATAATTATCTAAACACACCTACTCCTGACACAATTGTCTTGATAGCATTTATTGTTATTATTGCTTCAGCATTCTTTGCTTTATTAGCGTTAATAATATCCATGTTTGGTATTCCAAAAGCTTTGTGGATTATTTTCGCTTTTGCAAGCTTAGTCTGTATTGCAGTTTTCCCAATAATTAGTCTGATCCAAGGAAACCCATTCCCCTTTATCGATTTATCATATTATAGCAGTAATATGCTAGACTTCCTCGGATTCTGGATAGGCGTTGGAGGAACTTTCTTAGCAATGATATTTGGATTCTTCGTACCAAAAGAATATTAATGAAAATAAAAGAAAAGAAACAAACTACTCTGAGTAAGGAAGAAATTCCTACTCTTTTTTTCCATTTTTTAGTGTTTTTTATGTAAAAATCGGTGTGAAAAAGAATACACAGTAATGCAGAATTACATTTGGTTTATATTTAGAGCCATTATACAGAGATAAGACTATCATCACTTTCAAATTAAGATTCTTGCAATTTTCTCCTTTGTTCCTGTTTATCACCTCTTCTAAAACTTGAAGAATCGCCAATAATAGCCAGAATTAAGGCTTTCTCTCTTTTTCTTTTCATTTTCTTTCATTCACTTTCAACACTTTTTGACTTGTCTTATTTTATCTCATAATAACGACAATAATAGTCTATACTAGCACAGAATGTCTCCTAACACTGAAACTTTAAATACTACTAGCAGTATATTTTAGTTTGACACCAAGAAATTGGGGGTTAATTAACATGGGTAAAGTAAAAGAAATGTTGATTGTAAAATCCAAAGTTAAAGACTATGTCAAATCTTTGGGTGAATTCAATGTTGCTGGAGATTTTGTAGAAGCACTTAATGAAGCTACAGCAAAAATCCTTAAACAGGCAACAGAGAGAACTAAAGCAAACGGCAGAAAAACCGTTTCCGCTAAAGACATTTAGATTAACAAAAAAGTGTTAGACAAATAAGAGACCGAAAGAGCCAGAGACCTATATTTTATATTCTGATTCTTTCGGTAAAAATTATAAGGTGCTAACCCTTTTTAACTTTTTTTTATTATCTTAGTTATTGTTCATATCTTTTATTTAATCAAAAATACTCTTAAATAAATATCAAGTAAACAGAACAGGATTATGAACCTTTAAATTCTATTTTGTGAAATTTCCTCAAAGGACATTTTTCTAGAGACTCTTCTAGATGGATTAACAGTTGTGTAAGGCAATGAAACTTGAAGGACAATTTGAGTGTGCAACTTTTCTGCAGAGACCTAATCGCTTTCTAGCGACTGTTAAACTAGAAAAATCTAGAAAAGAGGTGACAGTTCATGTTCCAGATCCAGGAAGACTCAAAGAACTTTTGATTCCAAAAGTTGTCGTACTTGTAAGACAAGAAAGAGGTACAAAACGGAAGACAAAATATACTATGGTCGGAGTCAAAAAGGGTGAAATTTGGGTAAACATTGAATCAATTTTCACAAACAAAATTTTTGAGTATGAATATAAGAAAATTCCTTCTCTCAAAGCTTACGAAATTCTTCAAACTGAATATACTTTTGGTAATAGTCGTTTTGATTTTCTCATGAGAAATACACAGAGCAATAAAAAAACTCTCCTCGAAGTCAAAGGTGCAACACTGGTTGAAAATGGTCATGCACTCTTTCCTGACGCTCCTACCAAACGAGGAACAAAACATGTAAGAGAGCTAGAAAAAGCTGTTAGAGAAGGATTAGAAGCTTTTATAGTCTTCATAGTCAAGCGGAAAGATGCTTTCAAATTTTCACCACATAAAGTTATTGATCCAAAATTTTCTCAAGAACTAGAAAATGCTAGAAATAAGGGAGTAAAGATACTAGCAGTCAATTGTAGTTATGAACCTTTGGAGAAAGAAATAGAGATATTAAAAGAAATTCCAGTCGTTATGTAATATACTTATAACTTTTTTTCTTTAAGAGGTAGATAACAATCAGACCAAGTAGTGAGAAGAAAACTTCAAAATCAATAGTTGTCGATAAGGAATTTGATGGTGTTGAAGTATATGGCCTTTCAAATCCTGCTGCTTCCATCCATTCCCAAGCTTTTTCTAAATCCCAACCATATTTGATATCTATATAATCACACCAAAAATCGAAAAATCTTGGATTTGGTTGATTGTTAACGAAATACTCGCCGTCATAAAGTAAATCATTTATTTCAGATCGGTCGATTGCGTAGCTTATTGCTTTTCTGACTGCACAAGCTCTTGTATATTCCTCCTTACCTGGTGTATCTAACCAGACGTTATTATCTTCTCCACCGATATAAGAGTGGTTGAGATTAAAAGCATAAAAGTTTAGCACTTTTTTAACACTTGTAAGTATGTCAAACCTATAATCTGCTTGCATATCCTTTCTTGTTTCAGGGAAAAGTGTGAAGTTTACCCAGTCTAACTTACCATTTAGAAATTCGATAAGAGCTGGATAATCATCTGTTATAACAGGAAGACTGATAGTTTTTATGTCTAAATCTTGAGCTGTTCCATCTATAGCTCCTCTCCCAAACCAATAAGGACTACTTCGTAGTACAGTTACATTATTAGGTTTATAATAATCTTTCAAATATTTACCGTTCCCAAAAGGAGAGAGCTGATAAGTCTGCCAGACTGAAGAATCCTGTATACCGGGATATAATCCAATAAATTCATAACCGCTTGTTGTCTGTGAAGGAGTTGAATCAGTGGAATTTAGAAAGAATTCAGGAAGAATGGGAATGTTGAGTTTAGTCCAAAATTCTGAGAAAAACTCAGGTTCAGGAGTAGCAGGATTTGCATCAATTTTCAGATGAAAAACGTAGGGATCAGAGTTATCAACATAACATTCAGATACCCAATTATATGAAGAATCTTGAGAAGTAATATTGCTATTAGTCATTGCTAAGATAGTAAATACAGCATCTTTAGCAGTCACGGGAACACTCCCATTACTAGATAATCCTTTTAAACCTACTAGAAGGTCTTGTTCAGGAATATTCTGTAGTGGCTGAGAGGTCTCATTTCTAAAAGTTGTGTTGTAGGAAGGATTCCAATACATTTCATCGTTTAGTTCAAATGTAAAATAGTTGTAATCTATCTGTGACCAATCAGAAATCACACCTGTTTTTAGAGGGATATAATCAGGAGTATTAACTAGTATTGGTTCGAACATCAAGTCATTAAGCAATTTTTCAAAAGAAGATTCAGAAAATAGAGGATTTAAACAATTCCAATTATTTCCGGGATAATTGAATTCCTTCAGATCTGTTTGAGCATCGTGATACCCATTAAATTCAAGATAAGGAAGAGAATCAGCAAAACCCCAGTTATTTTCAAATCCAATTGTATTACTCCAAACAGCTTCATAGATTCTTGGAAAGAACATTGGAACAATAGGTACTAGCTTATCCATAAACAAATTTTGCCAATTCCATTGTATTTCTGTTTGTGCTACTATATCTGAAGTTTCTAGGATTAAGTCTTGTAATTCTTCACTTTGATTATTATAAGGTATACTCGAATTTAATCTGAAGACGTTTTTTTCTCCTTCCTCAGTATAGAGATCTCTCCGATCAAAACTCGTTACTTCTCCATAAGGTCCATAAGCCATATCCCAATCATCATTTGTTTTTTGATAATCTATCCAGTTATAGAAGAAACTGTATTCCTGAACTGGATAAACAGAATCAATATAGATACTCTTTAAGTGATCATATAAAATAAAACTATAATCTGGAACAAGTCCCCCTCCCCAAGATAAAATTCTTAATTTGAAGAAATAACCATCTATAGCTGCTGTATTTGTAGAACTTATAGTGGAACCTACAATATTTAAAACCATGATGGAAGTAATTATTACTTTCTTCTTCATCTCTTATTTTCTCTCATTTACACTTATTATCTTTTTTCTTATTTTGATTAAACTGATTGTCAAAATAATTGTACCAAAAACAGTAATGATGTTAGAATAACCTAATGTTGTTATAGTTGGTGTTCCAGTTTCTTGTGGTATGGTTATATCAAATCCTGCATTTTGCATCCATGTTAAAGCCTTTACTAAATCGTAATCATAAATTGTCGAAATGTTTTCATAATACCATTCTGTCATCTCTGGTGGGAGTAAACAATCAGATAAGCTATAATCTTCTTCATATAGAACATCTCCCAGTTCTTTTCTATCAATTATATGACAAATAGCTTTGCGTACAGCTAATCCCTTAGTGCAGTTTCCAAATCCTGGTATATACACATATTCGTTATTTAAATTCCCCCATCCTTCGCCTTTGATATTGAAAATTAATACATTCATATAATGTTCAGCACCTACATAAACATCAAATAAAGGATTCAAATTTAACTGTTCTCTCTCTACACGAAAACTCGCAAGAGTATTGGTCCAATCCAACAATCCAGCTTTAAATTCAGCTAACTCAGCAGAAATATCAGGTATAATACGAACTTTTATGGTGTTAACAAATGGTTCCATTCCCAATGTACCGTCTATAGCTCCAACACCAAACCAAAAAGGACTCTTTCTAAGTACAGTTACAGAGTTAACTATTGCATAATCAAGCATATATTTTCCACAACTAAAAGCTGAAGTACTATAAGTTAACCATGCAGGGGATAGATTTATCTCGTCATAAAGTCCTTTACAGTCTATTCCAGAAGAAGCATATGAAATTGTTTCTGCAGTTGAATTAAGAAAGAATTCAGGAAGGCACGAAGTTTCAAGTTTCTCAAAGATTAATGAATAATATTCTGTTTCGTTTGTCTCTGGATTTCCATCTACAAGAATGTGAAAAGATAAAGGATTTACAGGATCTACATAAATATCTTTCATCCAGCTGAATTCATAAGCTTGATCACTAACAAGAGGATTTGCCCAAGATAATAGAGTGAACACAGCATCTTTTGCAGTTACAATTTGGTTACTCCCATCACTATATTCTCCTTTTAATCCTGTCATTAAAGTTGAATTCTGAAGAGATTCAGAACTAGCAGTTCTTTCTGTTACATTAAATGAAGGATTCCAATACACATTCGGTCTCAGAAAGAATTGAAAATGACTTGAATTTAATTGTATCCAGTTACTGATTAAACCATATCTCGTTGGATTACCTTCTGGATCAATTTTTATTAATGGTTCAGATAACAATTTCCAGATTAATTCGCTGCTTGAATCATCTGTAAAAAGAGGATTTAGCTCTCGCCAATTTGCATCAGCAAGGATGAATTCATCTACAGAAGTTTGACCTTCATGCAAACCTTCATACGACATGTAAGGGAGTGATTCTATCCATCCCCATGTACTGTCATAACCAATTGTATTACTGTGCAAACACTCATACGAATTTTCTACAAATAGTGGCCAATAGAGTAAAATTTTGTCCATATAAAATTCTTGAAGATTGTTGTAGTATTCTCGCCTTTCTTCTTCAGACTCGATTGTAGGACCGAATTTGATCATCTCTTCGAATTCCTCTTTAAATTGAAAGACATAACTAGTTGGGAAAAAATTCCAGAAAGGAATACTCTTTAAGAAATTAAAATCTGGTTCTCTATTTCTAAAAGGTAATTTCAACGCTGCTAAATCGTGGTCATCATGAGTATAAGGTGGATACATAGGAGGACAACCCCATGTACTATAAACTTCAACTTCTATACCAAGTGCTCGCATATATTGGGCGATGTACAAACCTAAATATGGATTAGCAGTTCTATCTAAATCTATATCATAAACTAGGTTCAAATACTGATTTCCACCTTCAACCTGTAAAAAAGCTTGATTAACTATAAAGTAAGAGATTAAGAATACTTCTAGAATTAGTCTTAATCTAGATTTCTTTTTCTCATCTAGTTTTTGCATAATAATCTATTTCTTTGAACAATCATGAATATTAGCTCAAGATTGTTTCAAGACTAAAATTTGACAATTATAACTTAATTTCATAACAATAAAAAAAAAGGTAAGAGTTAAGAAATCTCAAATTAATTCCTTTGAAACCATTGCTATAACTTCTTTTGCTTCATCAGATAATAGTTTCTTTTTTGGAGTTAAAGCTGCATATAAGAGATCATTAAGAATTTTCTCTCTATTCCTGTTAACTACTTCTAAAAGAGTCAAATCATCTACTTGAGATTGCTTTCTATATAGTTGCACTATCTCTTCCGCTAAATCATCAGTTGTTGCTTTCATTGCTTTAACGATTCTTTTCTCTGAAGCAGTCATTTTACCATCTTTCTCACAATAGGTCTTTACTGCTTCCACCATCTGATCTAGAGCATTTCGTAATTCCGCTTCCTCATCTTCTGTTAAGTTGTCTTCTACTATTTCCACATCATCAGCCACAATACCACCCCTAACCAATAAAATGATTAAACGTATCTAAGCCACTATACTCATTAGGGATTATTGTTTTTAAATTTTTTCTCTAAATTTTATGAAGTAGAAAGGAGAATATCAGAATAATCCCCTACTTTGAGAGAGTGACCTTTCATTCCTTGTATCTTGCTATTTGTCCCTATAACAGAATCAGAGAGCTGAGAATCTTTCAAAACACATTTTTCAAGTATAACAGAATTTTTTATCTCACTATTATAAACTTCAACATCTGCTTCTATCATAGCATAAGGACCAATAGTCGAGTCTGCAATCTTAGTCCCTTTAGCTACATAGACTGGAGGAATGATTTCTGTGTTCTCTAATTCTCCTAAAACTGCATTGGTGTCTTTATTCAGATAATGTTTGTTTACTTCAAGTAAATCTTCTGGGAAACCTATATCTAAACGCCAACCTGAAATTAAGCTAGCTCTTACAGAATAACCATGATTAACTAAAGCTTGGATAGCATCTGTGAGTTCATATTCTCCTCTAAAAGAAGGTTTCAAATTAGCAAACATATTGAAAATAACAGGAGAGAAGACGTAAAAACCAGTGATCACGTAATTGCTTTTAGGATTCTTGGGTTTCTCTTCTAATGAAATCACCTTATCACCATCTAATTCAACTACACCATATCTTTGTGGATTCTCATTTTCTTCTAGATGAAGAGTAGCAGAAGCTTTTGTTTCTAAATGAAGATCAATAACTTTCTTAAGATCTGTTGAAAACAAGTTATCTCCTAAAAGAACCACGAAATCCTCAGTAATATAATCCTTAACTAAATTTACAGCTGCAGCTAATCCTTTAGTTTGCGTAGAATCCTGAATAATATAAGAAATTTTTATCCCCAATTCTTCACCATTTTTAAAATAATCCATGATAGATTCACGTTGGTAACCAACTACCATAATAACATCAGTTATTTTGAGAACATCTCTCAGATATTCAAGGGAATGATGAAGGATAGGTTTTCCTGCAACTGGTAGCATATGTTTTGGTCTGAAGCTAGTTAAGGGAAGAAGTCGTTTCCCATGTCCAGCAGCTAAAATAACACCTTTCATAACGTTCAAAGAAATCTTATCCAAATTAAACATAAACTTTTGGGTACAAAGACAGAGAAAAAATACCTTTATATCTTAAAATCAAAGGACTTAAAAATAAAAATTTTAATTCATAGCTAGTTGAATGCTAAAAGATAAAATATTATATTTAAAACAAATCTAGAACATTTCCAATTCAGGTATTGATTTAAGTTGAATAAAGGTCATAACAAATGAATTCTCAAAAAAAACAAAACAACCTAATTGTTTTGATACCCACGCTTAATGAAGAGAAATCTATTGGAAACTTAGTTGAAAAATGTTTAAAGTATACGAATGAAGTACTAATAATAGATGGATTATCTAGCGATCTCACAATAGAAAAAGCTAAAGAATCAGGTGCAAAAGTAATCACTTGTGATGAAAAAGGGAAGGGTTCAGCTTTAGTTAAAGGTTTTAAATATGTTTTAGATAACTATAATTTTTCTCATGTTGCTTATCTAGATGGCGATAATACATATGACCCTGATGATTTACCCAAATTATTTGAAGTAACATCACAAAGAAAAAAATCTGATTTAGTAATTGGAAATAGATTTCCTCTTAGAGAGAAAGGAACAATTACTAAAATTAATATGATTGGTAACAGAATATTTTCACTATTAATTAGCATAATCACAAGACAAAAAATCATTGATACGCAATCAGGTTTTAGGCTATTGAATAAAGAGGTAACAGAATTTGTTTCAAAGAATCTTACCTCTGCTAATTTTGAAATAGAAACTGAGATGATTATTCGAACTTCAAAGAGAGGTTTCAAAATTAGGGAGATTAAAATAAATTACTTTAAAAGAGAAGGAACATCCAAACTAAATCCATTTTTTGATGGTTTCAGAATTCTAAAAACAATTTTTCAATCTCTCTTTTTTAAAGAAAACAAATAAATTTTTATTTCTCAGAATAACTAATTCTAGTGGATTCTATAAGAGGAATCTCTGTAATCTCTGTTTTAGACTTACAGAAGATTTGATAATTAGCATACAACAAACTGAATTCAATTTGAATAAATGAATAAAGAGCTCTTCTTGTATAAGGAACTACAAGGATAATTACGATTATTGATGGAATAATCACATAAAGTGAAAGATAGTTAACTCTAATAAGTAATATTATTAAAAATGCAGAAAAACTAGCGAAAGAAAGAGGGACTAATATAGGAAAAATAAAAGAGAAATAGTAATAAAATGGATACAAAAAGAAACCAATAAAGATATTGTTTGTATTGAAGAATATAGATTTAAACCTCTGAATTGATCTTAAAAGGTTAATAGCTCTAATTTTCTTTTGGTCTAATCGCTCTTTAACTTGAGAAGGGTAGTATTCGTAATAATAAATCTTGTCAGAGTAGAATACTTTGAATCCTTTCTTTAAAATCCAGAGAGAAGATTCATTATCAAAACACCCATTAATTTTATTTAAGTCTGAAATCAAATCTTTCCTTGCAACAATAAACTCACCTTTTACCATAAAAGTAGAACTGATATTAGTCTCAGCTTTTCTAAATATATTAAAAAGACCTTGATAAATACGTTCTATTTTAGAACTTCTTTTTTCAGGATTAAGAAGTCTACATGAACCAGATACTGAACCAACTTTTCGATCCTCATTGAGTATTCTTACTGCAGAAATTATAGAACTTTCATTTAAAAAAGAATGAGAATCAGTTAAAATGACCAATTCTGTTTGTGCATTCTCAATACCAAGAATAAGAGCATCATTATACCCCATTCGTTTTTCAGAGTGAATTAATTTTATATGTTCATTACTTTCTTGAAATTTCTTTATAATATAGGGGGTACTATCTGAAGAATCATCAACTACTATAACTACTATTTTTGAAGGATAATTAATCTTAAAGATTGAATTTAATTTAGCTTTGATTACTTTTTCTTCATTATAAGTAGGTATTATTATTGTTAAGGGAGATAGTAAAGAATCTGAAATATCTAAATTAATATTCCTATGTTTTCGATTCTTCCAATTTTTAATTGAAATAAACAGATTACCTATTATTAAACTCAATAAATAAGTTATAATTGGAATAAAAGGAACAACACTTATAATGAGAAAGACTATATCTAGTTGCAACATTGGCATAATAAGATAATTCTGATTTTAAAAATTTTCCTTCAGAACTAAAATTGCTATACTCAAGAATCTACAAATGGTTGGAACTATCCTTTTATTTGATATATACAATTCAACAGAATGATACACTTTAGATTTTAATTTTATATTCTGTTGTAGTATTGTTCAATTAAATTTATATATTCTAATCTTAAAACATTTTTAAGATAATGATAGATTTTTTAAAATCTCGTTTACGCAATAGCTATGTAGAAAGAATTAGTTCTTCAGGAACAAATTTAAGATTGCCTATTTATCTTTTTATTATCCCAGTAATTAGTTCTTTCATTTTAATCTTTATACAAGATTTTTCGATACAATCATTTGATTTTTACTGGCAGTATGCTATTAATTTGATTCCACTTTTGATAGATATAATATCAATTAGTTTTTTAATCGTAAGGATTCCAGAACTAAGTAGTTATATATTTTCCAAAATAAGCAAAAAAAAAGGTAATATGGGAATTAAGAGACATAAGATCTTTTCAAGACCTATTGAAGTTCAGATGATGTTTTCTGTTTTACCATTTACTTTATTATTTTGTTATGCATTAGGATTGTTTGTTGGTTTATTACCAGTTATTGGAATTAAGATACTGTCTTTTATCATGCATTTAGGTTCTTTTGCAATTTTCTTATCCTTTAAAAATTTTACAACAATTAATTTAGGTTACATTAGAAAACCTTCTAAAATTTCAGTTCTCTCGTTAGTATTAATTCCTCTAGGATTTGGTATATCTTTTGCAGAAATTGAAGTTCTAAACCTGATATATTATATCTTAATATTATTAGTAATAGTTTTAGTTTTAATCCTCCGTAATTTAAACAAAACTGACTATTATATTATATTGATGACCATAATTCTCAGTCTATCAGTATTAAGGATTTTTTATGGAAGTGTATTAACAGGAAGAACAGATGTTCATAACGAAATTTATGTTGCAAATTTAACTATAAAAAATAATGGATGGTTATATAACGCAACAACTAACACATACAATTCTGTATTTTCAGTAACTGTATTGCCTTTTCTAGTTTTTCGAATCTTTAGTATTTCACCTATACTTTATTTTGGATTTATAGATCCACTTTTAAGTACATTTTTTATTGTCTTTACCTTTAGATTGGTTACTAAAATTTCTGAAAATAGAGAAGGTAATCTTTTAAAAGAAAAAAGTCTGAAACTTATTTTTATATTAATTCTGGTTGCTGGAATCATTCAAACAGGTACTCATCAGATTTTTAGCAACAACAGGTCTTTGATGGCTTTTTCACTGTTTGTAATATTAGTGGATAGAACCTTTCCAGATTTGATTAAGAAAGAATCTCTGGATACAAAAGAGAATTACTGGAAGTATTTTGGCTATCAACTAGTCGTATGGTTATGTATCATATTGTCTCATTGGGGTACTGCAATTGTTGGTTTCTTGTATTTTGTAATTTACTATATAGTTGTCTTAGTCAGATTATCAAAAAGAAACAAGAAGATTTTGTTATATATATTATTGATAATGACTTTAATAATTGTATTTGGAGTAACATGGTATTCTTATTCTCCTATCATTAGAGAACTTGTTTATAGAATTTTCCAAGGTTTTATTGATTTTTTAAAAAATCCATCATTTGATGCTTTAATAAAAAATAATATTCTATTACAAAATTTATTATTCTTAAATAGTACATCTAATGCTTATGATTTCTTTGTTTCTTTACTTTACTTAATAAGCATTGCTTTGCCTATATTGAGTATTATAATATCGAGTATCCATTATTTTAGAAATTCTTCCAATTCTAAAATTTCAAAACATGAACTTAAAATTCTCCTTTTAATTACATTAACTTATTATCTTACAAATGGATTTCTTCTACTTATTCCATATGCACAAGAATTATATGGCTCTAACAGATCTTTTTACCAAGGATTGTTTTTCTTCACTTATATATGTTATTATGGTTTTTCAATAATTGAAGGCTTAAATTTTAGAATCTGGAAAAAAAAGAAAATAAAATTCTCGTCAGTAAAGATACTTTCAATATTGTTAGTCATAACTTTCATTTTCCATCAAGGAATCCTTTTGAAATTCATCCATCCATTTACACAATCAGATAATAATTATTGGGATGGAAATTTACTATTTGACAAACATTCTATAGACTTTAGTAGGTGGTATACCTCTAAAAAAGACATAGCTGCTTTTCAATGGATAAGAAACAACAAGATCAGTGAGTATGTATTTTCTGATGTAACTCGACTGTATCAAGTTTACACGTATTCTGGTATTGATTATAATACTGATAAACTTTACAACTCAAATATTAAAATACTATTAGATTCGAAAAATTTAGAGAATCTTCCTATAGGTTTTATTGTTTATATACCTAACAGTGTAGTTTTGTGTGATAGAATGTATTTCAGTGACATAAAAACTGATTATTTGGAATTGAATTTGATTATACAAAAAATGGAATTACTTAATCTGTCTGTTGTTTTCGATGATGGAGCAATTTTGTATCAACAATTATAATTCTTAAAAAAGCTATATACAGAAAAATCATAAGGAAATTATCAAATTGTGTTTTTTGATTTAGTAAAAACTAATTATCTTTGATTATAGATTTCATCCAATGAAATAGCTTTAGCATTCCTTCATCAAACGAATACAAATTATATTCAACTTTGTGCAGCTCTGATTCACTTAAAGTTGATATAATTTTAGCTAACTCTTGTACATCACCTGGATCAAAAAAATGTGCTTGTTTTGAAAATTGTTCTACAGCTGATCCCACTCTGGTGGCAATAATAGGTAATTTCGCATTTGCTGCTTCAAGCAATGTCAATTGGCATCCTTCAGAATAGCTTGAACTTATAAGTGCAGTACTTCTTTTATAGAGTGTAAATAAAATTTCATTATTGACATACCCTAACCATTTTACTTGCTCTTTTAAATTATATTTATCAATTCTTGTTTTTATTCTTCTTTTATAGAATTTTCCAAAAAAAGGCATTTCACTACCAACAATGAGTAATTTCAGATTTTTGTTATTAGCAATCCTTAAAGCTTCTATTACCGTATGCAAACCCTTAGTATAGTAAATTGCTCCAACAAAAAGAAGCAGAAAATCATTATTTTTAAGATTGTATTTTTCTTGGATATTTTTCCATATTTGTCTAATTTCAATTTGATTGCTGAAATTACTAATTATGCCATAAGGTAATGTAAATACTCTACTTTTTTCAACTCCTAAATTTGTTAGATACCTTGTCATATTTTGTGAAATCGAGAAATAGAGATATCTTTTTTTAATAACTGATTTTTTAAAGACATATAGTGTTTTGTACCATATTCTAAATAATAATGAGATTAAGAAAGGAGAAATATCATCTTTAATGACAAATCCAGGTTCATCATGAAAGAAAATTACTGTTTTAGTGTTTTTTGGTGATGGAATAGCGTATCCTGAATATGCTGAAGAGAGAATTAAATCTGGATGAAATTTATTACAAACCTTTCGAATCTTCCATTTCCCTAAAATTCTATAGAAGACATATTCGAAAAATGGAATTTTAATATGAAAAGTTGGATTGAAGAAGACTTTTCCTTTTCCTGTAAATGTTTTATCATCAGTTAAACAATATAAATCCACTTTTGTTTCAAGATATCTCATTATTTTTTCTGAAATTCGTTCAGCACCATATTTAGGTGATCCCAAACCTCTTGATACATACAAAATACGCATTAATAATCCCTAATTTTTATGATTTCTATTTCATTAGTCTCGTTATGATATTTTCTTCTAGATAATAATTGACTATATTTTCCATAGTTTCTGTAAGAGGATATTGTGGTTTATATCCTATATTTTGATTTGCTTTCGAATAATCACAAATCAAGATATTTACTTCAGCAGGTCTATATCTTGACTTATCTGTCACAAGTTTATACTCAATTTCAAATAGTGAAGATGTAAGTTCAACAAGGTTCTCTATTGATATTCCGTACCCATGTCCAAGATTGTATTTTTCTCCTTTTTTTCCATTTAAAGCTGCTAAAATATAGCCTTGAACCATATCTCTTATATCTGTGAAATCTCGTATTGGTTTAGGATTTCCAATTATAATGTTCTTATTTTTTCCTTTAACCACTTGTGCTACTTGATTAGCTACTACAGAAGTTACAAATTGAAGACCTCTTCTTGGACCAGTATGGTTAAAACCTCTTGTTATCACAACTGGCACACCATAAGCCTTATGATATACAAGAGAATACATTTCTGTAGCAACCTTACTTGCTGCATAAGGTGATTGAGGACGTAAAGGATTCTCCTCATTTATAGGAATTTCATTTGGATGTACTAAACCATATTCCTCACTACTACAAGCAACATGCATACTTTGAAGATCTAATTCTTTTTTTCTCAATACTTCTAGTAAATTTACTGTACCTTGAATATTAGTATGAACTGATTCTATAGGAGCATTAAACGATGTTGGAACGAATGATTGTGCTGCTAAATGAAAAATATAATTAGGTTCTATTGATGTAATTACTGATTCAAGAGAAGGATAATCTATCAAATTAGCTTCTTTAAGAGATATTTTGTCTACAATTCTATATATGTTGGGATAGATGGGTACCGATTGCCTTCTTACAGTTCCATACAATTGTATATTTTCGTCTAGTGCTACTAATTTCTCAGCTAAATGACTACCAACAAATCCTGTAATCCCTGTGATTAGTATTCTAGAATCTGCAAGTTTACTCCTATCAAATAGATCTTTCTTTTCTTTATCAAATAATTTCAAATAATTTTCTAATTTATGAGGATCTAATAATAAACTTGAATATTTATTATAAATCTCTTCGAAGAATTTGTCATTATTCGACATACATTATTATAGAATTTACACAATTTAAATATCTTTTGAAAAAAATCTAGCAAATTATGAATCAGCATTTTGATGATTTTCAAATCTAAGTATCATCCATTTTTCAAATACCATTCATATGTTTTTTTAATTCCTTCTTTCAAAGATGTTTTTGCTAACCATCCTAAATTATTAATTTTAGAGGTATCTAAAACTTTTTGTGGAGTTCCATCAGGTTTGGTCTTATCGTATGTTATCTTACCTTCATAACCTATAATTTCCTTTATCAATGATGCAAGTTCTTTGATAGAAATATCTTTTCCAACACCTACATTTATTAACTCAGAAGAAGAATAATTATTTAATAAAAATAGACAGGCATCTGCCAGATCATCAATATATAAAAATTCTCTTTTTGCAGAACCTGTACCCCACAATTCTACGAAAGAAGATTTGCTTTCATTGGCTTCATGTATTTTTCGAATTAATGCAGGTAGAACATGAGATGTTTCCAAATCAAAGTTATCATTTGGACCATATAAATTCGTAGGCATTGCTGAAATAAAATTTGTACCATATTGTTTATTATAAAATTGACACATCTTGATTCCAGCAATTTTTGCGATTGCATAAGCTTCGTTTGTTGGTTCTAATAAACCAGTAAGTAAATATTCTTCCTTTATTGGTTGGTCAGAGTATTTGGGATAGATACATGAGCTCCCTAGAAAGAGGAGTTTCTCAGTTGAAGCTTTGTAAGCTGAATCGATTATATTGGATTGAATCATTATATTGTCATAAATGAATTCAGCTGGATAAGTATCATTTGCTAGAATACCCCCAACTTTTGCAGCTGCCAATATCACGAATTTAGGTTTCTCTTTATCGAAAAAATCGAGAACAGCTTTTTGATTTCTCAAATCTAAATCCTTTCTCTCTTGTGTGAGTATATTTGTGTAACCTCTATTTTTTAATAATCGCAATATCGAAGAACCAACTAGTCCATTGTGCCCTGCTACAAATATAGAATCTCCTTTTCTCATAGAATGCACTGGAATAAGGGGGGTTAGTGCATTATTTTAAATTTTCTGTAAGATTGTTCAAATCAGGTTGATCGTGAGATTTCTTTCTCGAAGACAAATACAGACTGATTCCAGCCAGAATTAGAGTGGATAAAAACCAAGAAAAGTTTATCGAGATAATATCTAAAATTGGTTTGAAAATGAAGATGCATACAAAGTAAATTACAGATTGAATTGCAAAAAGAATTTGCAGCATTCCCTTTTCGTTTCTTTGCCTTAAAGCTGACATGTAGATGAGAAATATAGAGAGAGGGTAAATAGACAATACGACTAGAAGTAAAGACCAGAAGTAGTCTGATGAATATTGAAGATCAAATAATAGAAAAATATATTTTTGTAAACTCAGCAGAGGAACAACAATAATTGTTTCTATTATATATGCAAATTTCAGTCTGTTAAGAAGTGATTTTAATGTAGAATCTCTTTTCTCTGTTATTAAAACAAAAGATAACGAGTTTGGAAATGAAGCGAGTAATCCTAAAATTGACCATGCAACATATATGAATGCAGCATCTTCAGCATTAAAGAGTTTGATTACAAGAGGAGTTGTTAAGAGCATTGGTAAAGATTGGATAAGTGTTCCTGTGTGATTACTAAATGAAAAAGATATGAATTTTTTTAGAGGGATATTTTTCTCATTCTCCCTCTCTTCTTCTTTTCTATTCTTTTTCTTTAATATAATGAAAAGAGCAGCTATTAAGATACTTGTTAGTTGTGAAACCACCCACAGAATCAGCATACTTAATTCTGTATTAGGAATAAAATTAGTGAAAGCTAAAATTGCAATACCAGAAAATAGAATAGTATTGGAAATTATTTCCTTAACTAAAAGGAAAAAAGGACTTTTAATACCAACAAGTACATCATCAAAAATAAGGAAAAATGAGACCACCAATGTTGATAGAAATGTAAATATGAACCAATAGAATTTACTAATTCCTATCAGTAATCTCAGATAATCAAAACCAAGTACAAAGATGATTGCAAATAGAATATTTAGAGCTATTGGAATCAAAGATATAGTCGCAAGTTGTTTCTTCTTAAAAGAGTATATTGGGAATTTCAAAAATGCTGTCTGAATGCCAAACATAGTGAATATTGCTCCTAGTCTTAATACAGAAACGACAGAGGACATCTCTCCTATTCCTTCAGAAGTGAAAAAATAACCAACAACAATCCAGAAAAGAAAAGCAATTACACTACGAAAGCCTATTGTTATAAATCGAAGAATAGTAGCTTTGTACACATCTTGATTCCAGTAATTTATTATTTGCTCCCATAGTATTTTAGGCTTAAAAATTTTCAATTTAGCTCATCTTCCATATGTTTAGTTTTTTAATTACTTCTCAAGTTTATTTTTGAATTTTCTATATTCCCATTTTTCACCTATATGTTCGGTTTTACTTATGAGTTTTTTGTCTTCTCTGACATAATTCCAATCTTTCTTTGGTGTTCTCCAATCTTCACCATAATAATAAGCTAAATATTGTTCAGCTTCTACTGGAAATAGAAAATCCATATCATAAAATTTCTTTTTTTCGAGATTTAAGAAATATTTACTTGGTGTTACAACTAATCCTCTTCTATTTTTGGTTTTTACTGCTAGATTATTTAGAAACGAAGCCATTCCAAGTTTGAAGCACTGTGGAAACAAATCAGATATTTTCGACCCACAATATTTAATGATTTTTGAAAAGGAATTAAGAGTTTCTTCATTTAACTTACCTGATCTCGAAAATAATAGCATCCAGCTAAGAGAAGCTAAGATGAAACCGATCTTGTTTTCTATGTACCTTAAAGGAGCGATTGCTCTGTCACCATCTAATCTCCAAAATACCAACTGGATATCTATCTCTCCTTTCCTAATCATCATAACATTGTGGTACACTGAATAATAAGTTTCATACCCCAATTCACAGAAAGCTCTATTCAGTTTCTTCATCTTTGGTAAATTTATATCCCAGGTTCCAATATCTATATCATAATCCCATTTTATAAAACCACCTTCCCTTATTGCCCCAAGTAATGTACCGGATTCTAACCAAAATTCAATGCCATTTTCATCGAGTATACCTTTTAGTTGCTTTAAGGCTTCCAAAGCTTCTGTTTCTTCCATTAAAATTCACTTTAAATATCTACAGAAATCTGAACATATAAGCTATTTATGTCTTAATATATGTAAATAACAATTTTTTTAAGGAATGCAACGAGTAGCTAGTCGAATGAAGAAAGTATATATCGCGATGAGTGCAGATTTTATTCATGCTGGTCATATTAACATTATATCTAAAGCGCGAGAACTTGGAGAGATAATAGTTGGGCTACTAACAGACGAAGCTATTGCTACCTATAAAAGATTACCAGTTTTAAATTATGAACAAAGAAAAATCCTGATAGAGAATATATCTGGAGTTTCACAAGTAATTCCTCAAAATACATTGAATTATACTGAAAATTTGAGGAAAATAAAACCTGAATATGTTGTTCATGGAACAGATTGGCGAATTGGTGTGCAAAAAAATACTAGGGAAAAAGTTATTGAGGTTCTTAAGGAATGGGGAGGACAGCTAGTAGAATATGAATATACTCCTGGATTATCATCAGGAGATTTAATCAAAGAAATGTTTGGAATTGGTATAACACCTGGTCGCAGAATGAGGAAATTAAATAATTTAATCGAACTTAAACCAATAGTGCGAATTTTAGAAGTTCATAATGGATTAACTGGAAGAATAGTTGAAGAAATCAAAATTGAAGGAGAAAGTGTCAGAGAATTCGATGGAATGTGGTTAAGTAGTTTGACTGATTCAACAGCTAAAGGAAAACCAGATATAGAATATGTAGATATAACATCTCGTATTCAGACGATAAATGAGATCTTTGATGTTACTACAAAACCATTAATCCTTGATGGTGATACAGGAGGATTACCAGAGCATTTTCAACTTACTGTGAAAACACTTGAGAGATATGGTGTATCAGCTGTGATAATTGAAGATAAAATTGGGTTGAAAAAGAATTCTCTATTCGGAACATCTATTGAACAAAATCAAGATACCATTGAAAATTTTTGTACCAAAATTAGAGCAGGAAAAAAAGCTCAAATAACAGATAGTTTCATGATAATTGCTCGAATAGAAAGCTTAATTCTTAAAAAAGGTGTAGATGATGCCCTTAAAAGAGCTGAAGCATACATAGAATCTGGTGCAGATGGTATTATGATCCACAGTAAGGAAGAAAAACCAGATGAAATACTAGAATTCTGTAAGAAATACAATAAACTTGAAACAAAGGTCCCTCTAGTAGCAGTTCCTACAACATATAACAAAATAACTGAGGATGAGCTTATTGATGCAGGGGTTAAAATTGTAATATATGCCAATCACATGTTAAGAAGTGCTTATCCTTCAATGATCAAAACTGCAAAAAGCATTCTAGAACATAAAAGAAGCTATGAAGCATCTGAAGAGTATTGTATGCCGATTGATGAAATTATTAAGTTAATACCTGGTGCTCAATAATGAATTGTAAAGACCTTTGGCGAATCTTTGAAAATGAGGGATTTAATTTTTTTACAGGAGTTCCTGATTCTACTTTTAAATCTTGGATGAGTTTTCTTGAGAGCAAAGACGAAGAACAATTTACAAATATTATAGCAAGCAATGAATGTGAAGCTGTAGGAATTGCTTCTGGTTATCATCTTTCTACAGGTAAAATAGGAGTTGTTTATATGCAAAATGCAGGCTTGGGAAAAACTGTTAATCCTATCACTTCGTTGGTGGATAAGGAGGTATATTCTATTCCCATTTTGCTTATGATAGGATGGAGAGGTCAACCAGGTATGAAAGATGAACCACAGCACATAAAAATGGGTAAAATAACTCTGCCTTTACTCGAATTACTTGATATTCCTTACTCAATATTACCTGAAGATAAAAATTCTGCTACAGATGTAATTAAAAACGCCAAAAAAGATATTGTAAAAACAAGTTCTCCATTTGCTATAATTTTAAAGAAGGGAACATTAGAGCCATATTTATCTGAAAGCAGCGAGGATAAATTTCAATTAAATCGTGAAGATGTAATCAAATCATTACTTGAGTATTCTAGAGATTTCTTAATTGTTTCAACAACGGGTAAGACTTCAAGAGAATTGTTCGAGAACAGAATAAACAGAAATGAAAAACCAAGAGATTTTTATACTGTAGGTTCAATGGGTTGTGCATCTGCCATTTCACTAGGAATCGCTTTAAATTCTTCAAAGAAAGTCATGATATTAGATGGGGATGGTTCTGTACTCATGCAAATGGGAACTTTAGCTACAATAGGGCATTATAAACCTAATAATCTTTTACACATAATTTTTGATAACCAAAGTCATGAATCTACTGGAGGACAACCTACAGTATCAAGTACTGTTAATTTTGATAAAATTTCTTTAGCTTGTGGTTATAAATCAGTAATAACTATTGCTCAAGAAAATGACTTGAAAGATTTCTTATCAAGAATAAACAACTTAGAATATCCATGTATGGCTGTTATCAAAACTAAAAAACATTCAAGAGCTGATTTAGGGCGACCTACTACTACACCTAGACAAAATAAGGATTGTTTTATGAAATATATTTCAGAAGAGTAAAAGTAATTGGACAAGTTGAGAAGATGGTAAAATATTATAATCCTGTTGAAATAATCTTTGGTTCATCCTCAATAGAACAAATATCAGAGGTTGCTAGAAAATATACACTCAACAAGAATATTGTAGTAATAGCAAGTAAATTTCTAAGAAGATTAGGTATTCTTCAGAAAATCAATAATATCTTGGTTAATGATGGTTTTAACTGTACAAATTATGAAAACGTCAAGATAAATCCTACTTTTAATTCAATAAGAGAGATATCACAATTTACTTCTGATAATGACTATGGATTAGTAGTTGGTATTGGTGGAGGTTCTGTTTTAGATTCAGCAAAATGTGCTTCAATCCTAGCTAATAATGAAGGTGATGTATCTAATTATCTCGAAAAAAACGAAGAAATAAAGAATAGTGGTATCCCCCTCATACTTGTTCCTACGACGGCTGGTACAGGAAGCGAAGTTACTATGTGGGCTACAGTTTGGAGAAACCAAGAAGGATTCAAGAAAAAATACTCCTTATCAAATGTGAAGATGTATGCTAAAGCAGCAATCTTAGATCCAGAGATGACAATCAGTTTACCTCCTGAACTAACTGCAATTACTGGATTGGATGCCTTATCTCAAGCTATTGAAGCTTATTGGTCAAAAAACCACAATCCAATTTCTGATGAACATGCATTAAATGCTATTTCACTTATTATTGAAAATCTTGAAAAAGCCTACAAAAAACCGTCTGAAATTAAGTATCGAGAAAAAATGCTTCTTGGGAGTCTAGAAGCAGGTCTTGCCTTTAGTAATACAAAAACAACAGTAGTACATTCTGTTTCTTACCCAATTTCAGCTTATTTTAATGTTCCTCATGGATTAGCGTGTGCTTTGACATTAGGGAGCTTTTTAGAATTTAATTCAATTCCAGATGAAAATAATCTTCCTGAAGCTCCTGATAGAATCGCTACAATCTCAAAATTATTAGATGCTAACAACTCAAGGGAATCTAAAGAAAGAATAGAATCACTAATGACTAATATGAATTTACCTACTACGTTGACTCAACTTGGTATATCGAAGAAAGATTTAGAAATTTTAATCTCAGAAGGTTTTACTAAAGGAAGGTTTGAAAACAATCCAAGAAAAGTTACCAAAAATGATTTGTATAAAATTCTTGAAAATATTCTATAGGTTTGTGAAATGAAAGCAATTATCCTTAACTCCGGTTCTGGTGAGAGATTAAAACCTCTTACAAGTAAAATTCCTAAATGTTTAGTTAAGATTAATGACATATCTATACTAGAATATCAATTAAAGATTTTAACAGACAAAGGTATCAAAGAATTTGTCATAACTACAGGTCCATTCGAAAAAAGTATCAAAGATTTGGTAAACAAATTTTATTCAGACAAAATTGTTACTTTTGTAAAAAATCCGGAATATAAGAAAACAAATTATATTTATTCACTTTGGTTAGCTAGAAATGAAATAGATGATGATGTACTTTTACTTCATGGAGATTTAGTATTCGAATCTTCATTAGTTGACAAACTACTTAACAAGTGTGATTTCAACTGCATTCCTATCAACAATTCTATTGCAGCCCCTAAAAAAGATTTTAAGGCTTTGATAGAGAATGATGAAGTAAAAAAAATAGGAGTAAACATATTTGCTGATAATGCTTATTTTTGTGCTCCAATTTATAAAATGAGTCAAGCATCAATGCTCGAATGGTTAGAGAGGATTGATATTTATGTCAATGATGGAAGAACTTCAAATTATGCTGAAGATGCATTCAATGAAATAGCAGAAAAATTGCGCTGTAAAGTGCTTTATTTTAACGATTTTTGCATGGAAATAGATACTATTAGTGATCTTTCTAAAGCTAGAAAATTTTTCGCAAATAAGAAATTCTGAAACTAATAAAATTCAGAAGCCATGGTTGAATGTTTAATTCTAACTCTCAAAGAAATATTCCCAATATAATATCTCATCTTCTTCTAAATCTTTCAAGATTTTCTTTCCAAGAAGTAAATCATAATATGTCGGGTCAATTCCTTTTCCTGGTCTCTTAGTAGTTACATTCTCAGCTGTTATTACTTCTCCTTTCTCCATAGCTCGAGTAGTTACTATTGACCTTCTTGCATTCTTTCTTGCTGGTAATTCTGCTTCTATTATTTTCTTCTCTTTCTCTCCTAATATCTTTGTTACCAAATCTATATTTTCAGCTAGAAGCTCAAGATCTTGTGGATCCATCGCATGATAATGGTCATTTCCTGGAAGTGTCTTATCTAGAGTAAAATGCTTTTCTAAAACTACTGCTCCCATCAGATACGCAACAACTAAGGTTACCATCGCTCTATCCGGTTTTGTGTGATCAGAGTAACCTACTAGATGTTCTGGAAAGACTTTCCTTAGATGTTTTATCATTCTAAGATTTGCATCGTTGAAGTCTGTTGGATAACTGAGTATACAATGAAGCGGGACAATAGGAACATTTTCAACAGCTTTTATAGTTTTGATAGCATTCTGAATCTCTCCTAAGGTTGCAGCTCCAGTTGAGAGAAAAATGGGTTTCT
>CAZJUB010000035.1:0-24176 GCA_964549075.1 uncultured archaeon
AGCACTAAGACTTTCATAAAGATAATAAAACGTCTATATTTTAAAAACTTTCATACTGAATTTGGCAAATTATTGTTGATTGAATTTTTCCTTTATTATTCTAGCATACTTCAAGGAAAGTTCATGTCTACTAAATTCTGCTAGTTTTGATCTATCACAACCATATTCTAACTTTCCACTTTTCCATTTAGAATAGAGTATCCAAACGATCTGAGAGATAATATCTCTATCTCCATCAACAAGGGTATATTTTTGATCTACTTTTTCACATAATTTAGTTATTGCTCCTTTTTCTCCAACTATCAAAATATGAGAATTACCTATCATATAATCATATAATTTGGTAAAAATCACATACTCATTTGATTTTGGTATAATTACAAAGTTGACATGTGACTTTTGAATTTCTTCAACAATTTTTTTACCAGACAAATAACCTAAATCTTTGAAGAAAGGAACAAGATTTCCTTTTTCTAGATCTTTTTTTATAACAGAACGTGATGTAAGCCCAGCATATTCTAATCTGAAATCTTTTTCTTTAAGATTATGTTCATCTATCATTTTTCTGATTCCTAAAACCAATTCTTTGAAATATGGTTTGTGCACTTTGTAATAATTTCCAAAAAAAGATACCGTAAATTTATCTTTCAACTTTACAGATTGCTTACTTGGAATGTTTTCCTCGAAAAATCCATTATTTATTATATAGTATGAATCTCTCTCTACTCCAGAACTTTTACTAAGCAAATCTGCGTATCCATTACCAACAGTCACATTCATAATTGCATGATTAGAGATTTTGGTCTCAAGTTTCTTATGCCTTTTTCTAACACACAGACGCGGAAGTTTGAAAGTTGGATTATTTGTCCAAGGATCACGATAGTCTAAAATTAAAGGAACATTATGTTTTTTTGATAATTTATATCCTACTACAGCTGAGGAGTAAGGTGGAACTGTTGCAAGTATTGCATCAATTTTTTGTGAACCAAAAATTTCATTCCCTTTCTTTACTGCTCTTGCAATCCATGTACAATATATATCTGGGAAAAAAAGAAACTTATCTAAATTTAATAATTCTAGACCTGCAAGAATTTTTGTCTTATAACCAATTTCTCTTATTTTAGATTCCTTAGCATAATAAACATTTTCAAGATTATAGCTCTTTTTTAATCTTTGAGATGAACTTATTTCTGAATTAGCTGTAAGTAATTCAATTCCAATTCCCTCTTTAATGAAAGTCCGAACTATACTTGAAGCTCGATATCCACCAACAGATTTATCTGGTGGGAAGAAATAAGATACAAATAGAATACGCATTGTTTAACCTTCTTTTCCTGATTTTAATTTTGTCTTGCTTATAGGTTTTCCAGGATTACCAACTATTACTGAATCAGCTGGTACATCCCTAATAACTACAGAACCTATACCTATGAGAGAATTGTTTCCTATTTTTAGATTTTCTCTTATTGATACATTTGGGGAAACCCAGACATTATCACCAAGAGTTACACTCCCACTTATTTCTACACAGGCAATAATTAAACAATTTCGCCCTATCTTGACACCGTGAGCAATATGTACAAAATTGTCAATTTTTGTTCCTTCACCAATAATAGTTTCATCAAGGGCTGCTCTATCAATTACAACATTAGAACCTATTGTTACATTGTCTTCTATCTTCACTCCACCAATTTGCGGAAATTCTACCCAGATACCATCAGTTTCATCTTTTACATAACCAAAACCAGGTTTTCCTATGACTGTGTTTGCATAGATTTTTACATTGTTTCCAATTATTGTGTTACCGCAAATAACAACGTTTTCATAGACTGTGACGTCTTTACCAAGTTTCACATTTTCCCCGATACTAGCAGTTGGATGGATGAAAGCTTCTTTTTTATCACTTTGATTATTGATAATTTTCGCAAAAGTTAATCGAGGATTAACAGATATAATAAATTCCTCTTCGACATTAAGAAGTTCCTTTATTTCTTGTGTTGTGACAATAGTTATCCCCTTGATATTCCGTTCATGGTATATCTGAAGGAACTTTTGCACATAATCAGCAGATTTTAAGAAGGTTATACAACCATTTTCCAGCTGATCAAAAGATTTAGGATTCAGTTTCATCTTAACGCCTTTCATATTCTTTATGTCTTCTTTATACTTAAACTTTTATTGAAACAGTAAATCTACGACATGTTTAACATGATTATAAACATTAGTGAGGAGATTGATGCCAAATATTTTACTATTCCATTTGATGAATTAGTAGAAAAAAATCCTGAACTAGCGATATACGCTCTGTCTGTGAATCCTGCAAAATTTGACTTAGGAAAACCAGAAGTATTGTCAAAAATCAATCAATGTCTCTTTAAAACCGTACTTGGTCTAGATTTAACTGTTCCAAAGGAATACCTTATTCCAACTCTTGGTATCCGATATGCTTATTGTAATGCAGTTGTATTAAGAATTAAATCTCCTTATCCTTGCTTGGAGATAGGAACAGGAGCTAGTGCAGCTATTTCGATGATATTAGCAAAGAAATATCAGAAACAAGTAATAGCTACTGAAGTCAATGCAAAATCGTTTATATCAGCTCAGAATAATATTGAAAAGAATGATTTGGTTTCAAATATAAAATTACTTAGATCAGAAGGAGAGTTAGTAAAGGATTTGATACCAAAAGGAAAATATTCAGCACTTTTTTGTTATCCTCCTCTATATGAAAAAGATTTAACCAGACTTGAGAAAAAAAGAGGATGGAAGGGAACCTATGATGAGCTTATTGGTGGAGGTAAAGATGGGATGAATTTTATCAACAAGTTGATTGAAGAGCTCTTATCTCCAAGCGGAATAGTAATCGAATTAGCTACACTTCTATTAAGTAGTAAAAAACTTCTATTAAAAACTATGGAATTATTACCAAAATCTGCAAAAACGGAAGCAATACAATTAAACGCAGGAACAAGAAAAAGATTCATTCTGATTTTTCGTCCTTCTGATTTAATTTCTAGTTCTATATAGAAGCATATGTAATAGAGAAAATAGCAAAGATGAGTAAAGAATAAGTATGATAATCCAAGCAGCGATATAAGAGAAAATATTCGTACCTGTGTAGGTTAAGATATAATCAGTTGCAAAACCTCCAAGTATCGAACTGAGAAAAAGTATCACATAGACAAAATTAGAAGTGGTTTTTTGAAAAATCATAACAAAAATGAAAGGATAAATGATTACGAAGTAAGAAAATTGAATTTTGGGGAAGAATATAAGGAATGGAACTAGGAGTACTATAGTCTTTTCAAGAAACCAAGTATTTCTAGTGAGTATGATAATTGTACTTATAACTCCTATAAACATAATAGTTAGAGTAAGAAATTCAAAGGTACTTCCCAGAGTCAGTCCAGATTGAGAGAAATGTGCATCTAAAGCTGCTAGACCTTGATTTCTCGCATTATCTTCAACATAATTAAATTGATTTGAAAAAGCTTCAGGAGCGATTAAATAAAACGGGAGATATGAAGCAGTGGTACCTATGAGAAAAAGGATTATTTGTATTAAACTACTTTTTAGATTATGATTATACACGAAAAATAAAGGTAAGATGAGAACAGGAAAATATTTCAATCCTGTTCCGACAATTAGTGATAATGTTGCTAAATAATATTTTTCTTTCTCTAATAAATAAATTGGGAGAATGATAAGCAGAGGTATGATACACTCATCTGTTCCCCAAAATGAGACTAAGTAGAGAAAGTAAGGATTGATTGAATAACTTAGAGAAATCCAAAATGCTTTTTTTATTCCTTTTTTTTCAAGTATTTTGTACAATAACACAGCAGATAAAATTAAGCAAAAGACAAAGAAAGCTCTAAAAACATACGAAGAAAATAACATACTCGAAGAATCCAAATATGTTATATAGGTCAAATATTCTGTAGAAAAATTCCATGTAAAAAGCATCGAAAAAAGAACTATAGGAACCCAAAGATAAGGACTAAGTGGTGCTGCATGAGTATAGAAATCTCTATATGGTACATCACCTCTTATAATTCCAATTCCTCTGTTGAAAAAAACAAGTTGATCAGATATAAAGATACTAAATTGTGTATCTAAATAGTATATTACAAAACCATGAACGACTAGAACACAAGCATAGATAATTATTGATAGCCCTATTAATCTAGATAAATAACTTGGTTTATTTTTTTCTATTTCAAGTACTTCTTGATGTTCATCCATCAGATTTTCTCCATTAGTTTATGTCGAAAAACTCAAAAGCTTTTAATTCCTAAACATATTGTTGCTTTATGAGTTCCAAAGATAAATTTCGAAATCTCCGTTCTAGTTTTCCAAAATGGGCTCCTCTTATAAGTACTTTACTATTAACTGGGATTACTTATGGTGTCCAGCGTACTTCTTTAGCTTTATACGCTGACACATTAACTGGTACTAATATTATAAATCCATTAATTTTCTTACAGATAGCATCTACTATCAGTGCATATGGTTTATTTAAAGGAATAGCTGGTTTTTTCAGTTCACGTATAAGTTCTAAATTAAAGCGTAGAAACACAATGAGAATTGGATTATCCGCACTTGTTTTAGGTTCTATCTCTATAGTTTTAGCAGAGTATATCGGTCTTCCTGGACTTATAATTGGTAATGCATTCATAGGTGGGGGATTAGGATTATTCTTTACCACATCAATGTCTGCTTTAACAGAAATTGCTGGATCTGAAGGGAGTGCTTTTTCTGTTGGATCAATGGAGTTTTCTGTTTACTTTGGTTCAAGTATAGGTGCATTTTTTGCAGGTATTATCCAAAATAAAGAAACTAATAATTACACTGCAAGTTTTATTTTTGCTCTAGTTATGGCAGGTATAGCAGTAATTATAGGCTTTTTCTTACTTAGAAAAGTTGAAACCAAAGAATTGGTAGAAGGAACAAAAGAGGAGATATTACTAGATTCAACCAAAGTAGAGACTAGATGGAGTTTAAAAAATATTTTTAGAACTCCAACATTGATACTTTCCTACTTAGCAGGACATTTTTCTAGAGTAATGGATAGCATTGTCGTTCTTCTAATTCCTATTCTCATAGGTCCTCAGGGATATAATTTTACTCCTGTACGAATAGGACTAGTTACCTCAGGTTTCACTCTTGCTTGGTCTCTTTCAATGCCTTTTACTGGGAGATGGAGTGATAAATTAGGGAGAAAAGAATTGATAATTATTGGATTACTTATTGAAGGAATAGCAATTGCATTAATTACTATTACGACTGATCCGTTCTTTGTTATTCTTCTAGCAATAATTGCAGGATTTGGTACTGCAATATATTATCCTAGTCTTCCTGCCATTACCCGAGATGTTGTTCCAATTATCAAAAGAGAGCAGAGTATAGGACTCTATCGTGCATCAATGGATTCGGGATATTTTACAGGTCCATTAATTGCTATGGGATTAACATTTGCTGCTACAAATCTTTCTATATGGAAAGATACAAGCATCAATCTGGTGAACCAGTTAAGATTCCCACTATTGGTTGTAGGTTTTGTAATGGTAGTTCTTGCTATTTCTTTTGTTTTCTTAGGAATGGAAACAAGACCGGGGTGGGTTCAAGCAAGTATATCCTTAAAACACAGTAAAAAAGTACAGGAATTTTATTTAAAACTTAAAGACACTTTGCAAGCTTATATCGAGAGTGAAAGCATAAAGAAGTATATGAAGTTATTAGAAGAGGCTAAAAGCATTGAAAAAGAAGCAGATGAACTTGTTGTGAAAGTTACACAAGCTCTTTATGGAAAAGTAAGACCAGCGCCAGATGATTATCATTTTTATAAAATAACTGAGATTCTAGATTCTTCAATTGGATATTGCTTAAGATCAGTTAGAAAACTTATTCTCATCCCAAGAGATAAAGTGCATCAATCGTTTATTGATTATCTTAAAAAAGAAAAGGATTTGTTACTAAAACATATTTCTAAAACTGTTGAAGCATTAGAAGTAGTATGTATTCAACCACTTTCAACACATCCAATTTTCGAAGAAGTTCACAAATATGAGAACAAACTAGATATCAATTGCCAAGAAGGTTTAACTCAGGCTACTAAACATCTCCGAGAGTTGAATCCAGTTGAAGTATTGTATACTATTCAGATTATTGAATCACTAGAAGTAGCAGCTAATTTAATAGAAGATTCAGTGGATATTATGAAAATAATAGGTTTAAAATATCAAGTAAGACCACAAAAAAAATAGAAACTTAATTTAGTTAAACTAAAAAAGGAGTGTATAATTATATACTCATGAAGAGAAAACAAGTTCTTTTTCTCACAATAATTATTTCCCTTAATCTATTATTATTCCCTGCGATAAATCATGGGGCTTACTTAGGGAGAGTAACAGCTTCAAGTAGTTTAGCTGATTTTGGTTTGGACACGGATATTACTCTTAAATTTGAATTTGTAGGCTTTGATCAAAGTTTGACAAATGAATCAGCAATCAAAGAAAAGCTCTATCATTATTTCTTTTTTGGTAATCCAACTATTGGTGAATCTATTTTCAATATTTCTTTAGTATTCAATTATGCTACCCAGTCAGAATATGACGATTTCATAGATTATATCGAAACTAACGCTGAAATTGGAACTGGTGTTGGTTATGATATTAATAGAACCCAACTTGAAAATGATATAGCGACTGGACAAAGGAATGATATTCTTATCCCACATGATGGTCTTTTGATGGAAGCTGAATTAACAGAGACTTATATTTTCAATAATTTATACAGCGAAGACATTTTAAATCCTGGTTATACCATGTATTTTTTGAATTTTTCAACTTTTGATTCTGAAGATCATAGTTTAGAGCATTGGTACAAATATGAAGCTATGGATTTTGATACAAACGAATCAGTTGCTTCTTGGTTCTCAGGTTACAACAGTTTTCCATATGTTCCGACTCTTGGTTGGGGTGGAAACCATCGCTTTTGTTACTTGGATTTATCTGCAAGAACCTGGTATTATGACTGGGTAGAAATTGCTTGGGGAGGATATTTTGGTGGATTGGGTGATTACAGTTATTATAACTATAAAGATCTTGATGAACTAACCCAAATCTGCGATATTTATACAGAACAGGGAAATGCAAATTATACAAGTTATTTAGCAGATTATATTCAATCATATATCTCTAATATCTTCTGTGGATATTATTATCAAACACCTATAGTAGAATCATATTCGCTGCAAGTCAAGGTTTTCAATAATTTAACGAATATAGGTTACTCATCAGATGATGTGAAGTGGGTAATTTCTAAAACTAGAATTAAAAATCAACTTGAAGCTGATTTTCCATGGATCGAGTGGAAAATTGATGTAGAATTCGTAAATATTCAAGATTATCCTGTTATATACAATTATATTGCTGAAAATGTTCAATATGACGTAAATGGCCCTTATGTTGAAATAATGAATGGATTGTTTTATTTATTAGCTGATCAGCTTCATAGTCACTTTGATTATGACGCAGCAGAAACAATTCTCCCATGCTATTTTTTCATCACTGATGGTTTAGGATTTCAATATGGTGGAGTTCCTTTTGCTGGTTTAGGGGGAATGGGATGGGAAATTCTTGTGTCTACTCAGTATTCGATGTTCTCTAATGGTGACGCTAATTTTCCTAGAGCAGGAATGTCTGCAACTACAATACATGAACTAGGGCATAGTCTTGGATTTCCGCACCCTCATAGTGCAGAAACAGGTTGGGGTTCTTCATTTATTGAAGATGTAATGAATTATTTTTCCCGTGGAGAAGAAAGTTTCAGTAGTTTTTATATTGATGCTCTTGCTAGATCTCATGCAAACTACTTTTATAGCTATACTAGTCTTCAACAGGATTTTGCATATAGTGATTTTGAAGATGCAGGGTCACCTGATTATTTGGTATCTTATCTAAATGATATAGGTGTTTTACTTCTTCAAGCTGCAGAACAGTATAGTAATATGAATTATATTCTTTCTATTGCTTCCTCCAAAGCAGCTATAACTGCAATTGATACGTTCTATTTTGCACTTGATAATCCTGAAACAACTACTACTCCTACTTTAGAAGAATCATCAGTATATGTTATTTTCACCTTGATGGCTATTACCGTGTTATCCTCTTTTAATATTATAAATAGAAAAAGGAAGTAATTCGTACTTTCTACTTTTTTATTCTACTGAAAAAGGCGCTTCTGCAAAAATTGATTCTACAATAGGTTGAAATTCTTCTTGATTAATTGGCCTTGCTGAAACTTTCTTTTTTATTTTACTCATCGCTTCTTTCAAGAATTTTCTTACCTGCAATCTGCTTTCAAAAGTCTCATTATCCGAGACTAAAACTGCCATTATTTTTTCTTGCCTTTCGATAATAACAGCACGACCTTCGTGAGTAATACTTCTCAGAGTTTCAACTCCTTTTCCAAGTACTTCTTGAGAGAAATTTATAATTGCTGATATTAATCCTGAGATGAGGAGATCATCTATATCTTGTTTTTTTGAGAAATTATAAGAATAAAGAGGTAATCCACCTTCATCAATCACTAACAAGAAATAAAGTATAATAGGAATTTTCTTATGAGTCCCAAAAGAGAATTTTCGTATTTTTGAAAATAATTTTCTAGATCCTCTTAGTTCCTGTATCAGAGATTTCTTTTCTTCTAGAATAATGTTTAATTCTTCAATTCTATCACTAAAATTGTTTTTCTCAGCAAATTGAATACCTAATTTTAGACTTTGTGTTGCTTCATTTTCCATATTTCTGAATCTATAATATCCTGCTTTCGTTAGAATTGCATCAATGTAAATTGAATGTTTAATCTCATTTGTGACATCAATTAGATTGTCTACGTAATAAAGAAACTTTAGAGCAAATTCATTGTTATCAGTAATTCTATACATCTCAAAATAACTATCAGCTAACGCAGCATACGTATAGAGAATTCCCTCTAAAATGACTTGATTCTCAAAAAACTCTAAAGATCTTTCAAAAAATTTCACTGCTGTTGCTAAGTCTACTTTTTTCTGATGATACATGCCTTTATAGAAAAAGTAGTAGGACATAGCATTAAAATCAAATTGCTCTTGAGCTAATTTCATTCCATATTCTAAGCTTTCACCCTCATCTTTACCTTCAACTAAATTGATGTAGCCATACACAATTTCTATCATTGGATTAGGATAATTATATTTTTCATTAATTTCGTGAGCTTGGTTATAAAATTCATTTGTTTTATCCATTTCTTCATTTAAGAGGTAGATATCACCCATTTTTTCTAAAATTTCAAGTTGAACTGGTGTAAAGATTTTTGAATTCTTTAGAAGATTTTTATAAATTTCTAAGGCTGAAGATAAATCTCCCTTCATTTTTTCTATTACAGCAGAATTAAGAAGTAAAATTGATTTTAATCTCTCAGAAGATATTTCTTTCGCTAATTTCAAACCTCTTTCTAGATTCCTGTTCGCTTCCTTGATATTATATTCTTTTAACGATAACGAAACAAGCAAATCAAATAATATACTCTGCATTCCTTTATTTTCATAAGTTTCAGCTCTTTGCATTGCACTGTTTAACCACAAATCTTTGAGTGTATCATCTGCAATTGTATAAGCAAAGTTAACTAAATCAGTCATTAAAGCATCTAAAATAAATGAATATTTAGTAACTTCATCTCCAGGACTAGACAAATATCTCAATAACTCATTCAATGCTTTAAATCCAAAATCTGGACGTTTTTGTGAAATAGAAGAAAATTCTTGCAAAGCTAAAATGAGATAATCTCTAGAATTATCGTAATCATCAGTCTTAATAATTTTTTCAATTGACTTGTAAGTTTCGTTATATTCTTCAAATAGAAACATATCTCTTAATGATAACAAATAACAGACATGAATAGAAAGAAAATCATTTGTTAATTTTTCTTTGAATTTATTATATAACTCAATTATTTTTTCATATTCTTTACTCCAATAACAGAAAAGAAAGTATCCTAACAAAACCACTTTCTTGCTTTCATCAAAATGAATCTTTGTTTTTGAGGAGAAATAATCATATAATTTATTCCTAATTAAAAAATCATTAGTTTCTTCTCCTATAATAGATGTGAAAAGATTCTCTACAGAATCTTCAATTCCGTTATGATACAATTCAACTTCTTTTTTAACAAAAAGTGGCAAGTTAAGTGTCATTTTTTTCCTCTATTTCTTTTGAATTTATGGAATTTACTTCATTTAAAAATCTACTTTAATAGCATCACTATAAACCAATTTTGAACCAAACAGAGATTTAACCTCTTCATCTATTGCTTTGCTTACTTCTGTATCCAATTCTCCATAAAATTGTTTAGGAATATTAAGAGACGCTAACTTATCTGTGAGTTGATGGATTTTTCGTCTAAGCGAGAAAGAATCTAAAGCACTAACAGCTACTGAACTAAATCCTTTAGGATGAGCTTCTATGATTATTTTATGATTTCCATAAGTGATAACAAGCATTTGACTCTTCTGTTCTTCAAAGAGTTCAGAAAGCATATCTCTAACTGCCACGATGAAACCTCCAAACAAGAGTTGATCTTTTACAGCTCTTTTTAAAATCACATAGGATCTTAAAGGAATTCCAGATCTATGAAGAATAATAAGTGCAAGAGGTAAAACTTCTAACTCTACGTATGATTTTTGCATATACCTTATACCCACCTCTTCAAGAATAGATATTTCTTTTCTAAAAGGTTCTATTATCCAATCAACTCCTTCAGTTTGTTTTTTAGGAAATACTTGATTCAACTGTTCTATCCTATTACTGATGAGAGATTCCAGCTGTCTATTCTTGCTGAGAATTGGAATTTCACGAGCTTGTTGCAGACAGTTAAAAGCTTTTGAGAATTCCTTTTTCACCGCATAAATTTTCCCTTGAAGCAAAAACATTACAGCTAATTCTTTATACAGTCTATTTTCGGAGAAATAAGGCAAGATATAGTTTACAGTTACTAATGTTTCATCCAGAATTTTTGGATCTTTTTCAAGGTCAAATTTTCCAAGATAGAGTAGAATTAGATTCATTAATATTTTTGCAGATAATTCTCCTCTTCCTTGTTCATCAGCAATTCTAAGAGCTGTTTTAAAATTCTTTTCAGCTAGACCATAATTGAGTTTTCTAACATCAAAAATCCCTTTCAGGGAAATCAGATATGATTCTATTATCGGGGAGGGATTACTTCGTATTTCATCTTCAATGGATTTTAGTATTATCTCGAATTCATTTAATTTACCAGTTTGCAGATATAATTCAGCTAGAGTGCAATATTGGTAAGTCTCCCTCAAGTTTAACTTTTCTAGAATTTGAATAGCTTCTTCATATAATCTAATAGCTTCTTCGAATTCACCTTTATTTAGAGCTATTTCACCGAGATTTTTAACTGTTAAAGCGATAAGTCTATTGCTCTCAAGTTTTCTAAAAACCTTTAAAATATCATTAAATATTTCAGTTGCTTCTTGATAATTACCTAATATTACATTGATTGTCCCAAGATTTCCTTCTACTGCTGCAAGTAGTGATTTGTTACCAGTTTTCAACAATAGTTCTAGAGCTTTATGTGTTAAACTATGTGATTCTTCAATGTTACCACTATCTCTTTGAACTAATGCGAGTAAATAGTAGAATCTTGCAATTTGATATCTATTTTTTAATTCAGTTGCAATATGTAGTGCGACATTCAATTTATTCTCAAGTTTTATTTTTTCTTCTACATATCGGCTAACATAGAAATGATCTCTATGTCCATCAAGCAGAATCTCATTTACAACTGGTTTTATTTCAGCAGGTAGTTTTTGAGAGGTAATAGATTCTTCAAAAAGACTATTAAGACTACTTCGACACTGTTCGTAATTTCCTAGATTCAAATAACCATATGCAATCGATCTAAGAAGGTGTAATCTAAAAATGATATCTAGATTCTGCTTTTCCCTTAATTTTGTTGCCTCTTTAATTGCATTATCATTTGATCCTTTTTCTAAGTCTACTCTAATCTTCCACAAATCAGCTCCTAGAGATGAGTAATTATCATAGAGTTGTTCAATACCAGAATAATCTGAAATAATAAAAAGAATGCTTCCAAGCACGAATAATAAATAATCTGAAGGTTGTTTAGTTTCTGAGAGTAGATTACGAAGCATCTCAGCAATTTTTTCTAGAGAATCATTTACTGAAAAGTTTTCTCTATTTCTTAGTAAATATTCTTGTTCTGTTTCAGATAACAATGGTAGATAAATAGAAAACTCATTTGGAAACCCCACTGTATCTCCTTCAACCTTCATAGTATTCAATTAATAAAATGCAATTAGAGAATAAAAATATTCTCTTTAACAAAGTTTGAAATTTAAGGTTTAATCCCTTTAATACCAAATAGGTTCTGAACAACAGAATCTAATTCATGAATCTCTGTTTCGCTAATCTCTCCTCGATATCTCTCACCAGAGAGACCTTTTAGTGACAAATTTTCTACAAGTCTATGCATTTTTCTTCTAAGCATGAAACTATCACGAAGAGCAATAACTACTACAGAAAAGAGGTTGCTATAAAATTCTATAAGTAGTTTATATTGTCCATGATCAATTGAAAGAACTCCTTGTTTTTGCTCAACAAATAATTCATTCATGAGATGTCTAATTGCAGATACAAAACCTCCAAAAAGAAGATCATCACTTATTGTTACATCTTCACTTAGATAAGTTCTGATTGGAATACCTGAACTATGTAGAATTAGTACTGCAATTGGTTTCTCTTCTTTAGGAGCAGCAAGTTTCTTTGATTCCTTTCTTAGTATAGTTGATATAGGTTTTATGTCCTCGATAAATTCAATCACACCTTCAGTTTGAATATTGTCTACTTGGTTCTCTATTGCATCCTTAACCTGCTTTATGCGCTCATTATAATCAGTAACTAATATTGGAGTATAATTTCTCGCATATTCTTCTCCTTTTTTAAGTAAGAAAAGAGCTGTTTCAAAATCTAAGAGAACAATTTTTATCTTAGATCTAATATAGAAAATAATTGATAATGATTCATATTTAGCTTTTTCTTCAAGATAAGTAATAATATCATCCAAGCATTTATCAGCTTCAATCAATTCCTCTAAGCTCAAAGTTATAGTGTACTTTTTCAAGAAAACAATTGTTAACAAAACTAATGTTTTAGAGCTTAAAATCTCATTACCTAATTCATCTGCCATTATCATAGATTTTTGGAGATAATCTTGTGCATTTCCATAATTGTTTTGTTTATATTCATAAAAACCAAGTAGAAACAAATATGATGATTTTTGAGAAGGTGTTAACATTTTTTTACTTTCTTCTTCGATTATCTTTAGCAGTTGTTCACACTTTGTAAGGTCCGCCAGATACAGAAGTATTTCTAGATATTTCATTTTCATATTTAAATTTCGGAAATGTCTTTCATCCAATATTTTGAGAACTATCTCCATTTCATCTTTAGCTTTCTCAAAATCCTCTCTTGCGAAATATACTTCTGCAAAATTTGAGTGACAAATATATAAGGATCTATAGTCGTTAACCCAACTTTTGACTTCTTTATAGCTTTTTTCATACCAGAACATTGCTTCGTCCAAATGCCCCATCTGTAAATAGACATCACCAATACATCCGGTTATGTGACCGAGAAGTCTATCAATTTTCACATCTTTAGCTATTGCTTCTCCTTTTAAAAAAAGTTGATGTGCAAGTTGGAAATTTCCTCTTTCCAATTCAATTATTCCTATTGTATTATAAGTATGTGCAAGAATTATTCTATCATTGAATGCTTTATTTATGTTAAGTGATTCTTTTGTTTTATCTCTTGCTAGAGAGAGTATATATGTATCTTGTAAGTAAATTGAATCTAATTCAAGCATATACATCTCTATTAGTTTGTAGGTATCTCTTGTAGAAAGTAAATGGATTTTATCATTTAATGCGTAAAAATTATAACAATTTTCTCTATTTTCTTTATACATCTGGTAATCTTGGACTAAATAGTTCTCTATAGCTTTAATGTAATACAAGAAAGCATAGAAAATAGTATCTTTTAATTCATCTTGCAATTTCTTTACTCTTTCGTGAAAAATGTCTTTTTCTCCTGCATAGATGTGATTTAGAGCACACCACAATCCTAATCCAGAATCTTTTCGTTTATTATACAATTCACATATTTTATTTAGTTGTCCTCTGTGGTAAAGAATTCTCCCAAGTAAAAATGTAAAAGCATTAGAAAAGGTCTCATTTTTTGTATAGTAATAAAGAAGAACTTTTTCTATTTCATCCAATTTTGAATCTGTTCTTAAATTTGCTTTTTCTATGAGATAGTTCTGCTCTTCCTCTGATAACAACTGAAAAACTGAAACTATTTCTGGAGGTAGAACACTTCTCATTACTTGTCTAATTCTATAAGTTCTTAAAAAATCTGACGACTGTGTGCGAAAAAGCTTTATAAAAAAACAAGAGAATTTTTACGAGAACTGGGAGATTTTATGAATCAAGAATCACAAATTGAGGATTTTGAAACAGCACTTAATCTGTTCACTTCTAAAGGAATCGATAAGAATTTAGCTAAATCCATCCTGATCAAACTTTGGTTTCTTTTCAAATCAGATGAAATCTCGATCACAAACGACAATCAAAAAATAACACTTCAAGAGCTTTACAACCATTGTAATGAACCTTGGGTGGTACTCATCCATGAATTAGAGTATTTTAAAACTTCAAGAATTAAACTCCATTCAAAGGATATTCTCAAAATCAAAGAATATTTCACAAACCGTTTTTCCCGGTTTCCAATGTTCTATATTAGAGGTCACCAACGTCTTAAAAATGAAGGTTTTTTTGTTACTCCTAATTGGATTGATTTTTCAATAACTAAGCAAGTTAAAAGCAATTTAACAAAATTAGTCAAATTCTCTGTAATAGATTTCACTGCAGGATTAGGTGATTTTCTCAAACCATTCCTCAAGTACGACAATAGCAGAAATTACGCTATAGAACTAGATCCTCATACATATGAAGCAATGATTTTTGATTTCTTAGTAAATCCCTCAGTAAGTAGTTATCAGAAATGTAAATTGATATTAACTGTTAAACAAGGAGATTCGTTATTGGGTTATCAGAAAAATAAACTAGATGAGTTGATTAAAGAACCTAAAAATAAAAAACTTGTATTAAACTATCTCAATACTAGATTATCCATTCTCGATACAGAATCAAATAACATTGTAAAGCAAGTAAAAGAATGTTTGAGGTTAAGAAAGGAAATTTCAGCAATTAACAGTGATTACAGTAACTTTAATTGGTTTATCGATTATCCAGAACTGTTTTTAGATCCTTATGGTGATGAACTAAAAAATCCAGGAGTAGATTATGTAATCGGTAATCCTCCTTGGATAGGTTATTCAAAAATTGACACTAAGATATACAATGAAATTCTAAATATGGAAGAGTTCAGTGATTTAATACAAGGTAAATTTAATTTCTACTTACCTTTTGCTATTTTAGCTTTCAATTTAACGAAAAAGATAGGAGGATTAGTTCTACCACAATCGATACTAACTGAATCTTATGCTCAAAAATTTAGAGAATATATCTTCCAAACAAAAGCAATTTGTGGGATTAAATTATATGGAGCTAAAGGTTTTCATAGAGTCATTAATGAATTCTGTACTATTGTCTGGAACAAAGAAAAAAAATCAGAAGTAATTGATTTAATGTATTTTAAAAATAACATTAAATCTAAAATACAATTTAAAGCTATAGAAGCTCCTTTTTACAGACTCCCTTTAATTCCAACTTTCAGGATATTTGAGATAATAGATATAAAGAGAAATTTCAAGAAAATAGGTGATTATATTTTTATTAGAAGAGGTTTAACTTTAACCAGAAAATATCAAAAAAAATACCATGATACAGAAGTTGATGAAAGCGATAAACGTTGTAAAAAAATTATTAAGAACAGTGTTTTTACTGAGAAGATTAAAAAAGGAGTATTTAATTTCCAAGTTTTTTATTCTGGTGACAGATTCATCTATGATAAAGAATTATTAGGAGCACCAGGAACTGAAAATTTATTCGAAAGACCAAAAATTATTAGAAGGAATAGAGGAAGAAAATGGTTTATTGGATTGGATTTACTAGATAACCTGTATGTTAATGATATCTTCGATATTATTTATCAAAAAAAGGAGGATGTATCTTTGAAAGTTGTCTTTGGGTATCTTTGTTCGTCGTTTGTACAAATGCTTACTGAAGGCTATTTACAGAGAGATATAACTTCGAATATTGTCAGAGAGCTTCCTTTTCCTAATTTTAATTCAAATGATATGAAAAGAATAGAAAAATTTGTGGATAATTGGATTATATCAGAAAAAAATCTTAATGACTTCAAATCTTTAAGAGAAAATATTGATACATTACTTTCAGAAATCTGTGACTTCTCCGTAGATATGATAGGTTATCTTAAACATGAGGTTAAGATTAATTGGAAAGAACTTTAAATTCTTTCTAACCTTAAATAGTATTTTGTCGATATTATATCATGACACTAGTTCAATCTTCTTATGAAAGTACGCAAATTTCTAAAAAAGAATCAAAATTAGAAAGTATACTAGAAGAACTTTTTTTTGTTTTTTCGATATTCGATGAAGAATCAGGTCCAATTCTTCTCTATAATGATTCTCCTCTAGAAGAAGATATAGTTCACAACTTGAATTTGAAAGTCTTTTCATATTTAATGCAAGGAGCAGAATTCGGACCAGATAATTTTGCTAAACTAAGAGGAATAGTACAAATTCCTCATTCTGAGTATTATACATCTGCAATAGATGTCTTAGTTAAGAAAAGAAGTTTGAAATACAGAACTCAAGTTTATGTTCCATTGATTATTTTTCTGATTTTCCCCAGAAAAGAGCTTGTAACTTATGCAAAAATAGCAGAAAATCTTGAAGATTTTATAAGTAAAAAATTTGGTAAAGGATTAAATGAGGTTCCATCTCTTAAGTCTATTGAAGAGTTCATAAATATTCTTTATTCAAAAATCAAAGAATCACGATGATTTATATATCCAAGAGAAGTAGAGAATTTTTTATTTTTGTCGGTTTTAATAAGTTTTCAGAAAAATGATCAGGTAAACATGTATACCATCATCAATTCATGTATTACTTGAAGATGAAAAATCTTTGATTAAATGATTAGGTAAAATATGTGATTAAGATCTTTACTTACACGTTATTAAATTGCTCCTGCTCCTTCAGAGTTAATTTCTTGCTTGTGCTACGCTCATAATCCTCTCGTTCGAGAAATTCTTCAAGCGCATCTCGTACTAATTCAGACCTCGAATCGTAATTCCCCATTGACATCATGTCATTCATCCATTTAATCATGCTATCAGTGACTTTGAAAGTAATCAATCTTCTCTTCATTGGTTGACCAAGCTATCTACTGCAGACATCACATATATATTTTTTGTCGGTAGCTAACAAACGTAATACCCAGATGTTACGACTGTATCATGCATTGCATAAAAATGACAAAAAGTCTAGTTGAATCAAGTTTTTTTTCATAAAAAACACATTAATTTTTTAGATGTTTTTCTTATCAATTTTATAGAAATTTTGTTTAACTTAAAGTCAAACAGTACTAACAATAAAAAAATTAAAGAAAAAAGAGTTGAATTATTCAGATTCAATACCAAATTCATCCAAATCTTTCATATCATCCGCATCTTTCTTCCAAGTTGAGTATTTCTTCATGATGGATTCTAAATCATCAGAAATAGTTTTAGCTTCTTCTGCTTGTGTCTTAGGTCTCTTCAAATCATCAAAGGATTTTACTTCTCTAATCTGTATAATTGGTTTGCCTTCTAGCTCTTCTTTTGCTTCTTTCTCTTCCTCAACTTTCTCAAGCCATATACGATATCTATCTATGTCTTCAACTTCTTTTCTGTGGTCTTTTATCATACCGAATATCTCTGTTCTTATTGGTTTAGACGTATCCCAACACATTTGCCACATCAAATCTGTTTGATATTGAGAGAATTTAGTTGACATTTTTCTTTCCATAAAACTAACAAATTTCCAGAACTTCTCTGCTAATATCTCAGCAATTTTCTTTTCAGCTGATACCTCATCAGACTCAATACTTAGAATAGTCTGGATACCTTCAAGTTGTTGATAGACATACTTCCTGATATAAGGCCATAAATTAGGATAGCGCAACAATTCCTCTTTTTCTGAAAGTTGTTTACTCTCAGGAGTCTCCTCAACATGTTTCTTCTTCTTTTCTTGAATTGCTCTGAATAATGTTTCTACATCATTATAACCATTGGTTCTTGCAATCATTTTCAATGCAGAATCAATTGAATATAGCAATGAAGCTGCGTGTTCTAACTTAGATTCTTCCATAAGATCTTCTACAGCAAGTTCAGAACCAATAGCTCCAAGAGAAAGTGCAGCTCTACTTTTTACTCCGACATTTGGATCTTTACGGAGAGAGACTAAAAGCGCTGAAATGGCTTGAGGGGAAGAGAACTTACCTAACGCTCTTGAAGCTGCTAATCTAATTTCAACTTCATTGTCCATTAAGCAATAGATTAGAGTCTCGATTGCCCTATGATCAGCAATATCTGATAATGCAATAATTGCATAGGTTCTATTTTCAATAGTATCTTGGTTTACAACTTTAATCAAAGGTTCCACAGCTCTTTCATCCCTCAATTCCCCTAAAGCTAATATCGCTTCTTCTCTTTTCTCCTTATCTTCATCGGAGAGCTGTTTGATTAGTTTGTTAATATTAACCATTACAAATAGACAAAATACACAAATTATTTAATTTTATTGTTTATAAAATGGTTAGATCTTACTTTTTTATAGAAATGAACTATTGTTTAAGCAGTTTTCTACTAGGATAATCTTCCTTTGCTATCAATGTGACCGCTGAATCTTCTTTGTAGTCTATGATTTTTAGATCTGAATTTTCAATAATCTTTTCAGAGAATTGTATAATCTTTTCAAATCTAGGCATAATTTCATAAGGCAATCGTTTTCGTGAGTCTCCTACAGACATAAATCCTTTAACTTCTAAATAATCAGCTCCAGATTTCAAAAACAATTCTTTGAATTTTTGAGGTTCATCCATATTATAACCAGGAACTAAAGTTAAGCGTATGACTTTTCTAGTTTTAAGTGTAGGAAGTAATTCTATGGTCTGCATGATTTTGTTCCATGCATTAGGATCACTTGGTCTAGCTGTTTTCTCAAATAATTCTTTTGTAGGTGCAATGAGTGTCATATACAACTGCGTTGGTAGGGGATTCAGATTTTCAAGCACTTCTGGAGTTGTTCCATTAGTTACAAGAAAAGTTGTCATACTTCTAGAGTGAAATTCAGCGATCAATTCTGAGATTTTTGGATAAAATGTAGGTTCTCCACTTAATGAAATTGCAGCATGTTTTGGAGTGAGAGCTTCTATATACTTGTATTCAGGTACTTTTGGATGTTTATTATAACCTGCAATAAGTTTTTGTTGTTGTTTAATCATCTCATCAACAATAAAAGCAGGTTCATCCACTTGACAATCCATCATTTTCTTATTATACCAAGAAGCACTTCTCCAACAGAAAATACATTTAAGATTGCACCAAATAGTAGCGGGGGTACATTGCAAACATCTATGCGAATCTATCCCATAGAACTGACTCTTATAACAAACACCTTCTTCTTTAAGAGCGTGTTTTAACCAAGTGCAGGTCTTAACAGCGGAATGAGAACCAGCTATTCTATATTGTTGTTTCTCCAGTTTGAGTTTTACTTTCTCCGGAATAGTACATTGTTCCCTTTCCATAGGTATCACAGGAAGAAAAATGTTAGATAAAATTATTTAAGTTACTTGTTCATCTATCAACCAAAGAGTCTAGAGTTATTTCGTCTAAAAAGTCATGTCTACTTTTATCACTTAGCCAAGATTGCGCTTGGAAATCATTATCGAAAATTTGAATTTTATCTTTTAGCTCTTTGTTTTTTATTTTCTTCTTCTTCTTAAACAAGAAAGCCATATGTCTGATAATTTTACCTTTAGCTCCTAATTTCTCCGCAACTATGTTTGCTAACTCTTCTGATTCAGAACCTTCATATTCTGAAACATCAATTAAATAGAAAAGAGGTTTTTTTGCATTTTCAATTTGTTCCTTTATGCATCTATCTAATTCTTTTTCCATTTTATCGTTATATGCTCCCTCAAAATTCATTCTAACAATCACTTGTGACAGATATCGTACATGAATTGTCATTGTGTCACATTTCACCTTTTTTGACTGAGCTTTGTTAGAATATTTAAAAAACATTTGTTTTTCTACACATTTTGCATTACTTCTCATATAATAGGTTGAAGGAAAATTGATAAATAGCAGTGCTCTTTTGTGAGAACGATAATATGACCGAGGAAGAAACAGCTATAACAACCAATATAGAATCACAAGAGGAGAAAAGTTTTTTCAACAAAGAGAGACATCTCAGATTGCTCAAATTTGCAGTTGTAAGTTCTGTTGGATTAGGAATAGATTATCTTATAGTTTACCTAATGTTGTTGCTTCTCGATCATTACATCGAGCAAGACATTCTATTTTCAATCTGGTTTTTAGACATCTCGAAAGTTTTGATAGCACAGGCTATTGCGATTGTTATCGTAATGGTGTATAATTATATAATCAACAAATTATGGACCTTCAGAAAACAAGAGAAAGAAACTGAATTTAATACAGTTACACAGTTCATAAAATTCGCAATAGTTGGTGGTTCCGGAACAGTGATAAATTTAGGCTTAGTCTACCTCTTTTATGATTTAATAGGATGGAATGAATACTTGGCTGTGACAATTGGTTTTGTAGTCTCAGTTATAACAAATTTCATATTAAACGATATCTGGACCTTTAATCCGAAATTTGGAAAGAGAGAAAAGGATGGAAAGTAGTTAAAGTTCGGACCCACAATTTGGACAATAGGTAGAATCTTTATCTAGTTTATGGCCACAAGTTTCGCAGAATCTTACTTGATTATCTCTATCTTTAAGGTGGAGTATTCTTTGTTCACTTTTATAACGTTCTTGAATATCTTCGTGGTAGTTGTCTAACTTGTTAAAGAGGATCTTGTTTCGTGAAGCTAATCCTCTTCGAGCTAGAAACCACAATGAAACAGCTATCACTACAGCAATACTCGCTGTAATAAAGAATACTTTTTGGTTATCAAAAAAAATGAAGTAGACTCCAATTAAAGCTATGATAAGAAGGAACCATGAGAAACTTCCAAAACGATAATGCTTTCGTTCTATTGTCATAGCATTTCACTCTTTTACTCAAACTATTATAAATTATTCGTGTCTGAATCAGGAGAAAGAAACTCAAACTCTAGAACCTTCAACTGTTGTAGATGAAACGGAAAAGGTTCAGGTAATGAAGACATTTTATTTCTCCAGTCTTTATTTTCTGTGAGCCAAGAATTTGTGTCAAGAGGATTGATTGGTGCATCAAATCTGAGAGGTTTAGGAACGTTTTTACCATTTAAAACATCATCTATTTGCCCTCTGAATTTCTCATAATAATAAATCTCAGATTCATTCAGCAGGTTTAACATTTTTGCATCATTAAAATCGTCATCAGCTCGCATAAGATAAACCTCAGCTCGTGTTATATTTTCATTTAGTATTTGATACAGCGTCATCATGGTATAACTATAGATAGGCACTAAACGATTATTAAATAACATCAGATAGACTTCAGCTGATCTATCAAAATAATCTTTGGAATAAATTAAAAACTCTGAATTTCCTTCATCTGACCAGCGGAAGAGCCAATATCTTGCTAATAATAAAGATAATTCAGGATCTCCTTTATCTATTCCATGTGTTTTGATAATTTTCTCTAGTTTAGTTATGTCTCCTCCTAACTCATAGAGATATGCACCAAAAGCTATTCTTGCATAAATACCTATAAGATTAAATGAAATACCAAGTTCTTCTCTTTTCGACCTATTAAGAAGTTCAGTAACAAAACCTTCTATCTCGCTAAGGATTTCTTCAACTTCGAATTTCATAGCAGATCTCCTAAGTTTAAGTTTCTCATCTTTCAAATCACCAACATATTTCGAATTCTTATATTGCGTAGTAATCAAATCATTAAGAATCTGATAAAATCGGGTTTCAAGTAATAGAGCTTTTTGTTGGATGAAGAATGATCTTATAGTATTTTCAAAGTCCTTATCTTTTACATAAGGTTGAATTTCAGCTAAAGCTCTGCTATCTTCAATATAAGCTAAATTGAGTAATTCAGTTACATTGTCATTAGTAAATCTTGCTGTTAGTTGATGTAATTGAGCTTTTAAAGAAAATAAGGAAGATTCAGAAGTTTTTATTCTAAGAAGCTCTAACGGTACTTCTTCTAATTCCTTGAGATAATGGTGACCCAATTTTGCTTTTTCAATAGACTCGTCAAATAACTTACACCAGGCAAGCAGGTCATTTTTAGAGATAACAGGTACAGTTACAAGAAAATTGTAGAGAGTAAGAACCAATAGTTGAGCATAATTGGTAGCAGATTTTATAATACTCTTTTTCTCAGTTTTTGTTAAATTAAGGTGTAAAACAGAATCTAGCTGCATATAATCAATTAAGAAGTTCAGATTTTGTTTCTCTTTAGAAAGTAATTGACTGATTTTTTCTTTAGAAGGAAGTTTTCTATATTCTATTGATCCATCAACAACAGCATACAAAGTATAGTATGGATTCAATCCCTTAAGTTTAGAAAATAAATCAATAAATGCTGATAAAGCAGGATAAAGCATGAATTGAGAATTGCAATTTTCTACAGCTTGCCACATTTCTTTAATGCTATAGACTAGAAAATCAAAATACTCTTTTTTATACACTCCTGAAAGCCTATATAAACGAGAAACAAAAGATTTGAAGTGAGCAATTTTAGCTATAAATAGCTCAATGTTTACAGCTCTTCCAGCGAGAGTGAGAACAATCTCATCCACTTTACCACGTACAAAAGTAATCATTTGTTTTGGTTGGAGGCTTAAGAACACTTGTTGTTCTTCTTCGAACTCATCACTCATTAATATAGATTAGATAAGGCGACTGATAAAGGTGATGTATTAGTACTTAAAGAAGAGATTAAATTAATCCTAATTTTTCTAATTCTTTTTTAGTAGGATAACCTTTCTCATCCAAACCTCGTTTCTGATAAAGCAACGATCGAGATTTAATGAAATCTTCTTCATCAATAAAAGCTGTCTTACCTTCTGCTCTGCCACTTGGTAAAGGTTCCTTCATGAATCGTTTTGGGAGATTATCAAAATCAATTGGATCTTTATCCCCAAATTCTCTGATATTAAACATCCTTTTCAATATCCACACTCTACGAGCAATAGAAGTTAGTTCTTCTTCTGTTACTTCTCTATTCCAAACAGCTGATACAATATTAATACAGTCTTCAAAATTTAATGCAGGCTTAATACTGTGAGTAAAGTGACAAATGGAAAGACAATCTTTTATGGTTTTAAGATCTTGCTCTTCTATCAAAGAGTCTAAGACTTCAGTAGCACTTTTATCGGGGATATCACTTGTTGCAGGCCATCCTCTCAAATGAGAAGCTCCTACTGCAGCTGTTGCATAACTTAAACCTAAGCCTAATTTAGCACGAGGATCCCAGGATGCAAAAGGCAGTTTTTTCACATGAATAGCTAAGTCTTCTATCTTCCAGTGTTCCGCTGCTTGTGCTACTCCTTCAGCTAGTATCTCACCTATATTCTTTCGGTAAGCAATCTCATATATAAGTTCTAGAAATTTATCCACATACCCGAATTCTATTTCATCGAACTCTGGACCTTCTACTAGAACTTATTCTTTAGAATCCATCAACATAGCAATAGCACATACTGATGATATGGTGTCTAAAAATAGCTGGTTACAAGTAATAAAAAAGATATTGTTTTTTTATAGGAATCTTACTTTAAATAAAATTATTACCATTATAAACATTCCTAGTACTACTGCTACAATGATAATAAACCATGGTATTGGTTGCTGTTCTCCGTTTATG